>RECR01000101.1 GCA_007693955.1 Gloeocapsa sp. DLM2.Bin57 | reverse complement strand
TAATTAAAAAAGTGGGGATGGGCATCGCCTCACTCAAAAACGGTCAATCATCTCTTAAGGTGAAAGATAAGAAGCCTACACCATAATCTTTGATTCGGTGTAGGAGTATGTCACTAAAAGTGTATTTAATGACTACTCAGCCAGAAAATTTCTACACAACAATTGTTTTTTCTGTTAACTCAAATACAACGATGATGATTACTAATCGGTCTAAACTATGCCTATATTCTAGCACAGAACATATCGCTTTACCAGATTAGATGATCTCAGCTAGTGGTAATAAACACTGTAAACTAGTTAGAGTTCTTTGAGACTGGTTTTCAATTATGGTTAATTTTCCTCCCATGGATTCGAGTAAATCAGCGATTAGATGAAATTTACTTCCTGGTGAGATATCTATTTTCACGGGAAGATTATGATAGTTATTAAGAAAATCTTGGTGGAGATTATTAATTAAATTAGTTGGTTCACTCAATAACTCTATTGTTCCACAAAAATCTAAATTAATACTAACTAAAAGTTGCTCATAATTAACCATAACTTCTAAGATTAGTTGATGATTTTGTTGAAAACTGATTACAACATCGATTAGCAGAGTCAGTGCGTGTAATAAACGGTGATAATCTGCATAAACATAAATAGAAGTAGAAGGAATAATAGTTTTAAATTTAAGACCCGAAGAAAGAGCTTGTAAATTAATTTGACAGTAAACTTCTGCTAAAATTTCTTTTAAATCACACTTTTGTATCTTTAATTGACAGGTGCAATTAGCCGTATTAGAAATAGCAATTATTTCATCAAGAAGATGATGTAAGTCATTAAGAGCTTGTTGTCCACGTTTGAGAAAATCTCTTTCTTCAGTAGGATCTAGACATAAATTAGTGAGAATAGCTTGATTTAGATTCATGACTCTAGCTAAAGGAGAGCGAATTTCATGAGCAATGCGTGCTAAAAAACCCGCTTTAAATTTACTCATCTCTTCAGCGAGATAATAGGCTTGTTCAGTTTCTAGGAGTTGTTGTCTTAAACGTTCAATTTCAGCTTGGGATTGAATAGATTCTTGATTCATAGACACTATAGCTCCAAATTAATAATATATCCTTTACGAAGTATTTCCCAATGCCCAAGATTCCATTTAGCCACAGTAGAAGGTAAACCACTCCCTAGTTTTTCCCCTGGTTTACCATAGTCAAGAATGGGTAGTTGGGGAAATTTGCGGTCAATTTCGTCAAAAATTTCTAAAGGTGGCTCACCCGAAAGATTGACACTGGTGGTAGCTAGTGGACCAGTTTGAGCTAGAATAGCCAAAGCCAGAGGATGATTAGGAATGCGTAAACCAATGGTGGTGGGATCATTAGGGTTTACCGAGGGATGAACCTGACTAGAAGCAGGTAAAACCAAGGTCAACGCACCGGGCCAATATTTTTGGGCTGTTTCTGCCCAGATTTTCATTTCTTGGCTACTTCCTTGGACAAATTGCCACAATTGTTCTGCTGTTGCGGCCATAAGAATCAGTGGTTTGTCTTGGGAACGTTGCTTAAGAGTAAAGATTTTGTTAGCTTGATCAGGTCGTACTGCTAAGGCTGGCACTGTATCTGTAGGAAAACAGATTACTTGAGAGGCGATCGCACTGGTTACTAATTCTTCTTGAGAAACTTTTGTCATTTTTTGTAAGCTAAAACAAAACGTTCGAGATTAGCTAAATCTGAGTAGATACTTATCTTGTGATAACTTCCTTGATTAGAGAGTAGTTGAGCTACTTGTTGACCTTGCCCACTCATAATTTCACACAACCAAATGCCACCAGAGCACAAATAATCGGGAGCTGTTACTACTAGATGTAGCAAAGACTCTAGACCATTTTTGCCTCCATCTAGGGCGAGATGGGGTTCATGGAGAGTGACTTCTGGTTGAAGTTGTGCTATCATAGCAGTAGGAATATAAGGAGGATTACTGACCATCCCACTAATTTTTCCTTTCCATTCTTTTAAGGGTGACCACCAATCACCCTGTTGAAATTTGATTCTATTTTCTAGATGCAATTGGGCTGCGTTTGTAGCAGCGATCGCCAGTGCCGCTTTGCTAATATCTACAGCGTATATAGTTGCTTCTGGTAGTAATTGAGCTAATCCTAGGGCGATCGCTCCACTTCCTGTTCCCAAATCCACCCACACACCTGTTTTTAACTCCTCATTCTCGCTAAATTTAAGGCTATTTTCTAGCAAATCAATAATTAATTCTGTTTCGGGACGAGGAATCAAGACGTCTTGAGACACTTGTAATTTAAAGTCTCGCCAATAAACAGTGTTAATCAAGTATTGTACAGGGACGTTTTTTTTGATTCTTTGTTCCCATAATTGAGTTAATTCTGTCAAAGATTTCTCGCTGAGAACAAGATCTTGATTTAAATAAGACTCTAGACGTAAATCTAGCTTACTTAAATTAGTTATTCTAGTTAATAACCAATCTACTTCTGTGGGGTTAATTCCCGCGGTTTTAGCGGTGGCGATCGCCTGGTATCGCCACTTATGTAATGTTTTGCCGTTAAGTTTTACCCGTAACTTAGGGTTGACCATCAGTAGGGGTAGTGGAACGAATAAACTCTATCGCTTCTGTGGTTGGAATCAAGACAATTTTATCGAGTCCTTCATCATTACTATTTTGTAGAGTTGAGAGCATTACTTCTAGGGGTACTACCTCTACTGCTACTTGGTCGGCTAATTCTGGTTGTTCTTGTTTAAAGTTAGTAATCATATTATCTAACTGTTGTTTTTCAAAGAAAAAGGGAATTACCTGCTCATTATTTTGTTGGATAGTCAGATAACCTTGATCTTCTCCTGTGGTGGCTACGAATAAAGGTACGCCACCTGGAAATTCTTCTCCTGATGCACTCATTAACTCTTCAGCTTTTTGTACTTGTGCTTCAACAGGTACATAAGCGAATTGTAAGGCAGTAGGGTCATTTTGACTATCAACAGCGAGTTCATAGATTTTGCTTAAGGATACAGGTACAACCCTGACTTGGCTTCCTAAATCGGGGTTTTCTTGTTGCAATCTTTGCACAAATTCTTGAGCATCTGCTTGACTGATAAATACTCCCGCTACTTGGGTATTATTTTCTCCTGTAGCTACTAGGGGTGCTCCCGTTTCGTCTGCTACTGTAAATACTGGAATTGGTTCTAATTTAGTCACTATTTGTTCCATGGGTAATGCGATCGCAGGTAAGTTTTGACTCATTACAGAGCCAAATAATGTTGTACTTATTAAACTAGCTGTTATACCAAGGCGTAACCATGATTTCATCTTTATTATCCTCAAGAATTTTATTTAACATTTTTTGATAGAGTTCATCCCTATCTTAGCTTTTCTTTTTTTTGATTTACCAAGCAGTAAAACCACCATCAACTTTCAACTCTATTCCCGTTACATAAGCTGATGCAGCTGAGGCTAGAAATAACAATGGTCCTGTTAAATCTTCTGATTGAGCCATTCTAGCTAGGGGAACACGAGCACAGAATTTCTCTTTAAAGGTCTCGTCTTGTCCTCCTAATACTCCTCCTGGAGAAAGAGTGTTTATTCTAATACCATATTGTCCCCAATGGGTAGCTAGATAACGAGTCAGATTAGCCAAAGCCGCTTTAGAAGCGCCGTAGGCGGGTGGTTTGAGAAAGGGGGGAACACAGTCTAGATGGTCGTAAAAACGAGAGTCAGGAGAGACGCTACCATAGAGAGAGCCAATATTGATTATTGAACCTTTTCTGGCTTTAACCATTGGTGCGCCAAATACTTGACTCACTTGAAAAGCACCTAAGACGTTTACTTCTAGAACTTGGCGAAATATTTCTGGAGGGACATCTTCGATGGTATAGGTTTTAACTTGACCGGGGGGTTGATCTATCCCTGCGTTATTAACTAGGATACTTGGAGTTCCTATTTCTGTTAAACAGCGATCGCGCAATAGTTCTAGACTTGAGCGTTCTGTTACGTCTCCTCTATACAAGTATAATTGGTTTTCTCGGTATTGTTCTCTTAACTGGTTAAATTGAGGGTTGAGGGGCGCTTTGGCTAAGTCTATCCCTAGTACAGTTGCTCCAGCTCCCAGTAAAGTCTCGATCCAAACAGGACCTAAACGACCTAAAGCGCCCGTTACTATTGCTATCTCACCTGAGAGGTTAAAATAGTTCACAGTACTGCTGTTTCTACTTTATCTGTTAGTTTTGTCCAAGCGATCGCCTCATCTATGGCTAGAGACTCGGTTAACATTTTTCCTACTACTTTATCTAATTCATAGGGAGGGATACCATCTCCTGGACATTTGATTTGTAAATCTGCTTTAGTAAGTATATGACCTGCGGGTAAATCTTGGGTTGCTACTAATTTTTTCCCCATTTTCATGACCGCGGGACGTTCACTGAGATAGACTTTTTTCTGACCATCTCCTAAAGCTTGTTTTGTTCTGCGCAAATCTCTGACCATTTTTCTTAATCCCGTTGGTTCGAGGGAAAAGGCGTGATCTGTTCCTTTGAGAGCGCGATTGAGGGTAAAATGTTTTTCGATTACTCTTGCTCCTAGTACATAAGCTGCTACAGCCATAGCTATACCGTTATCATGACTAGATAATCCCACACTGATCTCGGGGAACATTTCTTGATAGGTTTGGATTACTTTGAGGTCTAATTCTTCAAAACTAGCGGGATAACTTGCTGTACATTGGAGGATACATAATTGAGGATTAATCGGCATGATTTCCTGATATACCCTTTGTACATCTTCTAGGGTAGCTCCTCCTGTACTAACAATCATGGGTTTGTTGAAGCTAGCGATATACTTGATTAGGGGGATATTTTTGATATCTCCTGATGCTATTTTATATAAAGGTAGATCCAAGGCTTCTAAAAAGTCCGCACTAGGGAAGTCAAAAGCGGTTGCAAAGAAAGTGATCCCTATTTGTGCTGCGTATTCTTTTAATTCTAGATATTCTGCTTGACCAAATTCTAAAAATTCCCGATGTTCCCCGTAAGTACTTCCGAAGCTATTCTCGTGTTCATAGGGTTTATCAAAAGCTGCTTTGGTGTAGAGACTGCGATTATCTCGCTTTTGCAATTTAACTGCATTAGCGCCACATTCTTTAGCCACCCGAAACATTTCTTTACACTTATCTAGGTTTCCCTGATGATTATTGCCAATTTCGGCGATGACATAGCAATCACTTTGATCGTGAATCGCTACTCCATCGATATTTAAATACCGATTCATACCATTACTCCTCAAACCACTCTGTACATATTAGTATAAGGGATCAAGAATCGGCAACATTTGTTGAATCAATTAAAATCTGGAGATATTTAAAGGGTTTGTTTTCTTGATGACCGCATTGAAGTCAGGTTTGACTAGGCTTTACCTTAGTAGTAGGAACTTCAAAAATAAAAGTTGTCCTACGGGGACTTCTCACTCACAAATCGTTAAATTTTTCTGAAATTCCCTTAGTAACTTCCATTAGGTATGTAAAGATAGTTCATAATTCTCTTTAGACTTGTGACTATTATGACACCCCATGAACTACTCTTGCTTGTTACTTTACTTTCACCTGGCATTTTACTATCTATTCTAGTCATGGTTACTTTTGCCGCAGGAGGTTAAATTCAGATCTCATACCAGGTCTTAAATTTAATTAAATACTCCAGTCAATTTCTGGTCCTCTAGGTACTATTCCTGTAGGATTAATGGTTTGATGACTTTGATAGTAATGTCCTTTGATATGTTGAAAGTTAATGGTTTCAGCTATCCCTGGTGTATGGTATAATCGTCGTAGGTAAGCCCAAAGATTAGGATAATCTACGATGCGACGTAGGTTACATTTGAAGTGACCCACATAAACAGCATCAAATCTGACTAAAGTAGTAAATAGTCTCCAGTCGGCTTCTGTAGGGTTGTCTCCCATAAGGTATTTTTGTGTTTCTAAACGGGTTTCTAACCAATCTAAGGTATCAAAAAGAGGTCCAATAGCTTCGTTATAAGCTTCCTGAGTAGTAGCGAATCCTGCTTTATAGACGCCATTATTGACTGTATGGTAGATGCGATCGTTAATCTGATCAATCTCTGCTCTCAAAGCTTCTGGGTAGTAATCTCCTGGTATTGCTCCTAATTCGTCAAAAGCAGTATTAAATATCCGAATAATTTCCGATGATTCGTTATTAACTATGGTCTCGGTTTGTTGATCCCAAAGTATGGGAACTGTTACTCTTCCAGTATAGTTGGGATCTGCTTTAGTATAAATCTGATAAAGATAACTAAAACCAGACAGGTGATCTGGTGTCACTTCTTTCCCTGGAGCAAAAGTCCAACCATTTTCCCCCATATACCAGTTAACTACAGATACAGAAATAATCTTTTCTAAACCTTTTAACTTACGAAAAATTAAGGTACGATGAGCCCAAGGACAAGCATAAGAAACATAAAGATGATAACGATTAGCTTCGGGTGGGAATTTTCCTTGAGGAGTTATTGAGTTGCGAAATTGAGAATCCTTTCGAATAAAGCGACCTCCTGTACTAGTGGTATCGTACCATTGGTCGTGCCAAACTCCTTCTATCAGTAGTCCCATAATTTTTTCCCTAGTTAAATAACTTTAGCTTAACAAACATTCTTCAAGTCCTTGATTAATTTCTGCAACGTTTAAATTACGACCAATTAAGACTAGATAACTTTGAGAATCCTTTCGAATCAAGCGACTTTATGTAGTTAACCATACTTAAATAACCAGATAATTTTTTAAGAGTGCGATAGCTTGTTCTAATAACTCTATCATATTTTTTAATCCTTACCTTAACAAGTCTTAATAAGTTTTTTATTAATAATTTTCCCTAGTTAAATAACTTTAGCCTAACAAACATTCTTCAAGTCCTTGATTAATTTCTGCAACGTTCAAATTACGACCAATTAAGACTAATTGATTCTTTTTCTGAGTTTTCCATTGGTCAGTATGAATATCATAACGTTTACCACTGAGTTGGAAAATATGACGTAATTGACTCTCAGCAAACCAGAGAATACCTTTAGCACGAAAAACTTGATTAACTTTAGCATCAGCGAAAAAATTCTGAAATTTTGCCAAATTAAAGGGGCGATCGCTTTCAAAAGAAATAGACACAAAATCATCTATTTCCAGATGGTGAGAAGGATGATCGTGATCATGATGCTCTTGCTTTATATTCTCATAAATACTAGGCTCACATAAATCTATATCTAGTAATAAAGGTAAGGGAACTTTACCATATTCAGAGTGAATAATTCTTGCTCCTGGTTTGATTAATTGAATATCTCCCTCTAAAGATTTTAATTTAGTTGCTGTGACTAAATCCGTTTTATTTAAGATAATAATATCCCCATAAATTATTTGTTTTAAAGCAGCATCACTATCAAAATGTTCTGATGTAAAACTTTCTGCATCTACAACAGTTAAGATAGAATCAAGTCTAATAAGTTCACGTAAATGAGTACTTAAAAAAGTTAAAGCAATAGGTAAAGGATCTGCTACTCCCGTTGTTTCTACTATTAAATAATCAACAGGTTGTTCTAGGTCTAAAATTTGCTCAATAGCTTCTATCAAACTCTCATTAATACTGCAACAAATACAGCCATTACTAAGAGTAATCATATTTTCATCAACGGATACCAATAATTGACTATCTATATCAATATCCCCAAATTCGTTGACTAAAACCGCTACTTTTAACTTATTATTACTGAGAATATGATTAAGTAGAGTAGTTTTACCACTCCCGAGAAATCCTGTAATTACTGTTACGGGCAATTGTTTCATGATTATTAATTAAGGGAAGAGGGAAGAGAGGGGGAGTAGGAAGTAGGGAGATGGGGAGTATGATATATAGTAATAATAAAACCGTTCTACCGTTCTAGCGTTCCACCTAAAACCTAACTCCAAACTGTTTATAATGATAACCGTTATCAATATTTAACAGCAATCCTTAAGGATAAACTAACTCACCTACTGCTTCTAAACGCTTATAATTACCCAGATTCATAAACTTATCAGTCAAAGATTCTGCCAAAGTCGGAGTAATCCAGCCCATTTGTTTAAGTAGATGGATAGCAGCGGCATGTTTAGCGCGTTTAGAGCCATCAAGTACTTTAATAGCTAAACCCATACCCTCACCAACGCGACCAATACATTGTATTCCTTCTGCACCAGATTTACTAACTAATTCTCCTTCAGTTAAGCGCATTAACTCTGTATCAAAAGCTCCCTCACCAGCTACCATATGAGGATGACGAGTCATAGCTCTAACGATTCTTTCTAACTCTAGATTGTTACCTGAAGCGAGTTGAGCATAGAGAAGAGCCATCTGTCGTAACTGCATAAAATAAGTAGGTGCACCACAGTCATCATGAGCACAAATCAACTCTGCTCCTGGCATTTCCAAAAGTTCAGCTATTTTTTTTAAGATCAACTGTTGTACAGGGTGAGAAGGGTTTAAATAGGTTTCTAAGGGCCAATTGCATTGTTTGGCTACAGCCAACATTCCCGCGTGTTTACCTGAGCAGTTATGTTGTAGAGGACTATTCTGGTTTTCCCCCACAGGACATTGTAATCTATCTGGTTCAATTTCAGCCCTCCAGAGAATGTGAAAGACTTGTCTAGCTTGTTCAATTGTTCCCTGATGCGAACCGCAAATAATCGCTAAATCTTGGTCAGAGAGATTATAACGTTCTAAAGTACCATTAGCAGCAACAGCGAGAGCTTGAAATGGTTTGAGAGCAGAACGAATAAAAGCACCCTTTTCAGGGTTTCCCGCTGCTAATAATACTCTCCCTCGTTGATCACAGACACTTGCTTCAATCTGATGTACAGACTCAGTGATACCCTCTCGGAGTAAACGCACTTCTATTGTTGGTATTTCTGTTCTTTTGACCATGGAATTTGATTAATTTTGCTGATTCACTTTCTTAAATTATAAGAGTTAATGTTATATTAGTAAGTTGGTCTATTAAAATTTTAGACATATTGTTATTTTGAGTTCCGAATTAAGTTATGACTGAACCGATTCGTTTTCTGATGTGCGCACCAAAGCACTACGACGTTGACTACGTAATTAACCCCTGGATGGAAGGGAACATACATAAATCATCACCAGAAAAAGCAGTAGAGCAATGGGAAAAACTATATCACGTAATTAAAGAACACGCTATAGTAGATTTGGTAGAGCCTGCCAAGGGTTGGCCCGATATGGTATTTACCGCTAACGCGGGACTAGTATTAGGTGATAACGTAGTTATCAGTCGCTTCTTTCACCCCGAGCGTCAAGGAGAAGAACCCTATTTTAAAGAATGGTTCGCCGCCAAAGGTTTTACAGTACAAGAATTACCTAAAGATTTACCCTTTGAAGGAGCAGGAGACGCACTCTTTGACAGAGAAGGGCGTTGGTTATGGGCCGGTTATGGTTTCCGCTCAGAATTAGACTCACACCCCTATTTAGCCAAATGGTTAGACACAGAGGTACTATCACTACGGTTAGTGGATGAACGATTTTATCATCTCGATACTTGTTTTTGTCCTTTGAGTGGAGGTTATCTGCTCTATTATCCTCCCGCTTTTGATAGTTATTCTAATCGCTTGATTGAGATGCGCATTCCTGCAGAAAAAAGAATAGCGATCGCCGAAGCAGACGCCGTGAACTTTGCTTGTAACGCGGTAAATATCAATAGCTTGGTGATTATGAACCAAGTCAGTGATAACTTAAAACAAAGATTAAATGCTCGTGGATTCCAAGTAATTGAGACTCCTTTAACCGAATTTCTCAAAGCAGGTGGTGCTGCTAAATGTCTAACCCTGAGAGTAACTGAACCTAGACTACCCGATGTCCACGCAACCACAGCGGTAGAAAGTCGCACCATACGCATGGAAGGACATTTACTCGACGCGGGAATTATGAATCAAGCTCTAGATTTAATTGTAGAATCAGGGGGAAGTTTCCAAGTTCTTAACTTCCATCTCGGAGAACAAAGAGCGAGTACTTCTGTAGCGGATGTGCGCATATCAGCTCCTTCTCACGACATAATGGAAGACATTATGACTCAATTAATCGATTTAGGTGCGGTAGCTCCTCCCGCTGAAATATGCGATACCAACCTAGAAGTAGTGACTAAAGATGGTGTAGCCCCAGATGATTTTTATGTTACTACGATTTATCCCACAGAAGTCAGAGTCAATTGTCAGTGGGTAAAAGTCCAAAATCAACGCATGGATGGAGCTATAGTAGTAAGTCAAACCCCATCAGGACTAGAAGCAACTTGTAAAATTCTGCGCGACTTACAAGTAGGAGATCAAGTTATAGTCGGTGTCGAAGGTATTAGAAGCGGTCGTAAAAACTTGACTAGAGAAACTCAATCAAATCAAGAATTTAGCTTCATGGGAGCAGGTGTATCCAGTGAACGTCGCGTTGAGTTATTAGTAGAACAAATAGCCTGGGAAATGCGCCATATTCGCGACCAGGGAGGTAAAGTAGTAGTAACAGCAGGACCTGTAGTAATTCATACAGGAGGAGCACAACACCTCTCTAGACTGATTAGAGAAGGTTATGTCCAAGCTTTACTAGGCGGAAACGCGATCGCCGTTCATGATATCGAACAAGCGATGATGGGAACTTCTCTCGGTGTAGATATGCAGCGGGGAATACCCGTTAAAGGTGGACATCGTCACCATCTCAAGGTAATTAATAGCATCCGTCGCTACGGTAGCATAGCAGGAGCAGTAGCAGCAGGAGTAATTACTCAAGGGGTAATGTATGAATGCGTCCGCAATCAAGTACCCTTCTGTTTAGCCGGTTCAATTCGTGATGATGGTCCTCTACCGGATACAGAAATGGATTTAATCAAAGCCCAAACAGAATACGCCAGACTATTAGAAGGAGCAGACATGGTATTAATGCTATCTACTATGCTCCACTCCATAGGTGTAGGTAATATGACTCCGGCTGGTGTAAAAATGGTTTGTGTAGATATTAACCCAGCAGTTGTGACTAAATTAAGCGATCGCGGCTCAATTGAATCCATTGGAATCGTTACCGACGTAGGTTTATTCTTGAGCTTACTAATTAACCAACTCGAACAGCTAACCACAGCTTACGAACCAGTTCAAGTCTAAATTCCAGGGGAGTAAGAGGAATCAGAGTTCCGAAGAAAGGGGTTAAGATATCGAATGAGTTAATTAATTATTACATCTCTTGCCTTATTCTTCACTTTCCTATTCCCTATCCCCATTTGAGCTAAGATTTACTTCCCCCTCAATCAGCCATTTAGTATAAACATTAAGATAAAAATGACCGTTTCTAGCCCTTCTCGTACGATTCGTATCGGTTCACGTAAAAGTCAATTAGCTTTAGTACAGACTCATTGGGTACAAGGAGAATTAGCCAAAAACTTTCCCAATATCTCCTTTGAAGTAATAGAGATGAGTACCCAAGGGGATAAAATCTTAGATGTAGCCCTAGCTAAAATAGGCGATAAAGGTTTATTTACCAAAGAATTAGAGCAAGGAATGCTCAATCAAGACATAGACTTTGCGGTACATTCTCTTAAAGACTTACCCACTAAACTTCCCGATGGTTTAATTCTTGGTTGTGTTACCGAAAGAGTCAACCCAGCAGATGCTCTGGTAGTTAACGCTAAACACCAGGATAAACAACTAGACACCCTCCCCGAAGGAGCAGTAATCGGTACATCCTCTTTACGGAGATTAGCACAACTAAGACATTACTACCCTCATCTAGCTTTTAAAGATGTGCGCGGTAATGTTAATACCAGACTAGCCAAATTAGACGCGGGAGAATATGACGCCATTATTCTAGCCGTAGCAGGTTTAGAACGTCTCGGGATGAGCGATCGCATTCATCAGGTTATACCAGCTGAAATATCCCTACACGCTGTCGGACAAGGAGCCCTCGGGATCGAATGTCGTCAAGGTGATCAAGAAATTCTCCCAGTCATTAAAGTCCTCGAAGACATCCCCACACGCGATCGCACTTTAGCAGAAAGAGCATTTTTAAGAGAATTAGAAGGAGGTTGTCAAGTTCCCATCGGTGTCAATACCAGTATCACAGAAGAGAATCTTACCCTGATGGGAATGGTAGCTAGTTTAGACGGTCAAACCCTGATTAAAGACCAAGTTACGGGAAAAACAAGTTCAGCAGAAGCCCTAGGAGTAGAATTAGCCCAAAAACTCCGCCAAAAAGGAGCAGGAGAGATTCTCGCGGCTATTTTTGCCGAAATTCAACGTTAAGATAACCTTTAGGTGCTTTCTTAAAGCCTCCCATAATGTCTGTACTTGACAATTCTGGTGGGGAGAGTCAAGTATAGTAAAATACAATAGTCAAAAATAACCAAGGTATAGCATATGGGTAAAAAAAAGAAGAAAAAACTTGATAATGAAGACCTTTACGAACCATCTCTATTGCTTGATAATGGCTATAATATCAGCGAAGAAGAATTAAGCAAACTAGATAAAAAATTCTACGAAAAAGAATTGCGCAGACTCCACGTAGAATTAGTCAAGATGCAATATTGGATTAAACACGTTGGTTTGCGCGTAATAATCGTTTTTGAAGGACGAGACGCAGCGGGTAAAGGTGGTACAATCAAACGCATCACCGAGCCTCTTAATCCTCGTGGTTGTCGCGTCGTCGCCCTTGGTGTACCTTCAGACCAAGAAAAAACTCAATGGTACTTTCAACGTTATGTAACCCACTTTCCCTCAGCAGGTGAACTAGTTCTCTTTGACAGAAGTTGGTATAACCGCGCAGGAGTTGAACGAGTAATGGGTTATTGTACTGAAGAAGAATATCAAGAATTCCTGCTCTCTTGTCCTGAATTAGAAAGAATGTTAGTGCGATCGGGAATAGTCTTACTTAAATACTGGTTTTCAGTGAGCGATCGCGAACAAGACGCTAGATTTCATTCTCGTTTAACCGATCCCGTGCGTCGTTGGAAACTCAGCCCCATGGACTTAGCTTCTCGTGAACGTTGGGTAGAATATTCTCAAGCTAAAGATAAAATGTTTGCTCATACCAACATTCCTGAAGCCCCCTGGTTTACAGTAGATGCTGACGACAAAAGAAGAGCAAGACTCAACTGTATCAGACATATTCTTAGTAAAATACCCTACGAAGATCTCACCCCTGATGCAATAGAGTTACCACCACGTGAAGCAGCTCCTAGTGATTACGTGCGTCCACCCCTCAATGAACAGTTTTTTGTCCCTAGTTATTACTAGTTTCAAAAAAATTTAGTCTCCTTAAAAAATTTTCCGAAAATTGTTGGACAAAAAATGTAGCTAATTATTGTCAAGTTCAAACAACTTTCGTAAGCAATAATTAAGGAGACTCGTTAGAATCATGCTCAAACTTACCTACACAGAAGATAACGTTAACCTAGAATTACTCGAAGATTCCTTAAATAATTGGCTCTATGCTCGACTAATTCTCTCGGTTTCCGCTAGTATTCCTATTAACTTTGAACCTACTATCGCTTCTTTTAATATCCCTAAAGATTCCGAACTTACTGAAGAAATAGAAGCTATGGTAGAACTCGAAAACAACTTAGAAATTGACGGTCATCTCAGTGATTCTGTAGAAATTATTATCAAAGGTATTTGGATTGTTTCTCCTCCCCAACAGCAAGAAGGAATTTTCGTGACTAGTTTAAGTACTCGTACTGAAATGCTCTTATTTCGCGGTTGGGTTAGAACTTTAGCCACAGAAACTAACGTAAACTATATTTAAAATCGGTTTGACCTTCATAACCCGAGAATTGAGCAAGATTTTCTAGAGTTTGCGTACCCCTATAAATTTCTCCGTTAATTTCCCAACTTGGATAAGATTGAATTTGAGCATCAACACAAGCTTGGGATTGAGGATTAACCCCATTGGGATCGCATTCTAGATAATTGATTTTTTTAAGCGCTGCTGCACCAAAAAGTTGTTTTTGCTCATGGCAATGTGGACACCAAAAAGCACCATAAAACTTAGCCCCAATTGCTGTAAGGTGTTCGGCTAAAGCAATTTCAGCTTCACCAGAAGTGGTAGTAACTTCCCATCCTTCGGGTGGTTGAGGTTGTGTAGTAATTACAGGAATAGCAATTCTCCCCGTTGGGTCTGGTTGCTCTGCTATTTGACTAGAATTGTTGAAAATAACCAAAGTAGCAATCAAAGTAATCAAACTTACAATAATTCCTGTAAACCAAATTTGACCGAGATCATCCCAGTCTCGACCCACAATGGTTAAAGTTAGTAAGCTAAAAGCAAAAATAGCCGAGGTAATGCAATATAAACAAGGAACTTTTAACTCAGAAAAGAGGATAAACATTAGGTAAGTGCTAAATACAGCCATAGCAACAGACCCAATCAATAAAAATAACCAAGTCCAATTATCAACCTCTCTTTTTAGGGTTTTACTGGTTTCTCCCTTTAACAGATAAGGTCCTAGAGCAAAACTGAACATAGCTAGATAAGCTAAAAAACCAAATAAACTCAAGGGAAGACCAAAAACTTCTCCATAACGACTATTCAGTACATCATTACAATTAGAGCTACCTCCACTACCACCAACAACACAGCCAACATCTCCTTGTTGTAATTTAACAATAGTAAGATAGGCAGTCAAAATAGCTCCTGCTATAGCGATCGCCCCGATTAACCAACGAGACCAACGGTGAATCCAAGGTGTAGAACGTTTACGACTAATCATTTTCTTAGTAACTCAAATAATTGGTTTATTGTTCATTTTAAAACTTTAGTCTTCATTTCTGGGGAAAGCTTCTACAAATTGAGACACTCGTAAGGGGTCGATTGGTTCAGTAATTTTGCCATTACGTTTTAAAGAACTAGCCACAATCACACCATCAGCCACTTTCATCAATTGGCTCACATTTTGCCAAGTAGCGCCACTTCCTATGAAGATAGGGGTATTGTTAGCTACTCCTGCAGCTAAGTGTAAATCTTCTAAACTAGGAGGAATTCCCGTCGCAGGTCCTGAGATAATTACTCCATCGGCTAAACCTCGCTCAATGGTTTCTTGGATCGCTGTTTTTAAATCAGTTGTCCCGAGGGGGTGAGCGTGTTTGACTAAAACATCGGCTAAAATCGCACTATTGCTGCCTAATTCTCTTCTATAGCGTAATAACTCATGGGCGCAACCCTCGATTATGCCTTGATCTGTCGCCAT
Organism: Gloeocapsa sp. DLM2.Bin57; assembly: GCA_007693955.1. NCBI lineage: Bacteria > Bacillati > Cyanobacteriota > Cyanophyceae > Chroococcidiopsidales > Chroococcidiopsidaceae > Gloeocapsa > Gloeocapsa sp. DLM2.Bin57. The sequence goes on along the minus strand of RECR01000101.1, from coordinate 45,390 downwards.
CACACCCGTTAAGACGTTAACTCTAATAAAAGGCGCACCCACACAATTAGCGATCGCTAAAGCACTTTGAGCATCATTTCTTAAGACATTGACTCCTACTGGCAACATAATTAAATTCATTAAGCGTTCAATAACCAAAGTCATCGCACTCACTACCGCGGGATCGACTTTACCTTTAGTAAAAGGAGCATCAAAAAAATTCTCTACGATAATAGCATCTACTCCACCCGCGGCTAAAGCGGCGGCTTCTTGTTCTGCTCTTTCAATCACAGTCTTTAAATTACCTCCCCAACGAGGAGAGGTAGGTAGGGGTAACAAATGAACAACACCAATAATGGGGTTTGCAGTTTGGAAAATTTGATTTAAATCCACTCTCTATTTACCTAATAACCTATCATTGTTTAAAAATACTATTCATAATGCAGTATCATGCCAAAAATTCAATTGTACAAGAGAACCTAGGAAAAATAGTTTATGAAATTATTAGTTACAGGTGCGTCAGGTTTTCTCGGTAGTTACGTAGTCTCAAAGGCTCTAGAGCAAGGACACCAAGTTAAAGCCGTAGTGCGACCACAAACAAACTTAAATAACCTATCCTGGACTAATCATCCAGCTAGAGAAATTATTACTCTAGATTTAACTCAAAACCAGGGGATAGTAACAGCATTAGACCAAATAGACGCAGTGATTCATCTTGCTGCTGCTAAAACCGGTGACTATGCTACTCAATATCAAGGAACTGTTGTTACTACAGAAAATTTACTAGCAGCAATGAGCCAAACAGGTGTCACAAGACTAATCGCTATTAGTACTTTTTCCGTTTACGACTATTTGTCAATCCCTGTGGGAACAACCCTAGACGAAAACTCACCTAGAGAAACAAATCCCCAAACCAGAGATATCTACGCTCAAACTAAACTTATCCAAGAAGAAAAATATCGAGAATTCGCTCAAGCAGGAGGTCAAGTCACCATTATTCGTCCTGGAATGATTTATGGTAAAGATTATCTCTGGAATGCTTGTTTAGGTAATCCTGTTTCTGAGAAACTATGGCTACGTATTGGCAATAATAGTATTATGCCTTTGATTTATGTAGAAAACTGCGCCGAAGCAATCATTCTCGCTGTAGAAAGTGATACAGCTATTGGGGAAACCATTAATCTAGTTGATGATGATTTACCTACCCAAAAAGTTTACGTTCAAAAACTGCAACAAATATCATCTCAAAATCCCGCTAGTATCGTTATGCCACTTCCTGTTATGTTGGCGATCGCCAATTTAGCTTGGTTTATTCAGCAAAAATTACTACAAGGCAAAGCTAAAATACCAGGAATTCTCATACCATCTCGTCTTAATGCTCGCTTTAAACCCTTAAACTACAGTAACCAAAAAGCTAAACAAGTTTTAAATTGGCAACCGAGTTACTCTCTAGAAGAAGCTTTAGCCAAAATCTACCATAACTAAGGAGTAAAAAAGATAAATATGCGTATCGCTTATATGACGGGTGAATACCCTAGAGCAACAGATACCTTTATACAACGAGAAATAGCAGCATTGCGCAATCAAGGCGCTCAAGTTTATACTTTTTCCATTCGTCCCACAGGTGATGAACATATAGTAGGACCTGAACAACAACAAGAAAGAGATAACACCTTTTATATCTTACCAATTAAGCCTATACAGTTACTATTAGCCCATCTGAGCCTATTATTTACTCGTCCTGGGAAATATTTACAAACCCTAGGTTTAGCTTGGAGTACTCGTCGCTATGGAGTTATAGGGACAATCTATCAATTATTTTATTTTCTCGAAGCAGGGATAGTCGCTCAACAAATTCGCCAAAAGCAAATACAGCATCTACACAATCATTTTGGTGATTCGAGTTGTACTGTAGCGATGTTGGCTGCTGCTTTAGGAGATTTTAGCTTTAGTTTTTCTCTACATGGTCCTTATATTTTTTTTAATCCCTATGTTTGGAGACTTGACGCCAAAATTGAGCGCGCTTTATTTGTTGCTTGTATCAGTAACTATTGTCGCAGTCAAGGCATGATTTTTGGCTCTACAGATACCTGGAAGAAAATGTATATCGTTCATTGTGGAGTAGATCCAGAGTTATTTACTCCCGTTACTCATGAGGGGTTAGGGTTAAATCTACTGTATTTAGGCAGATTAGCTTCAGTTAAAGGTTTACCCATACTCTTTGCCAGTATCGCCCAACTGAAAACCATTTTTCCCGAATTATGTCTCAATTTAATCGGAGACGGTCCAGAAAGAGCTAAATTAGAATCTTTAGTGCAAGAATTAGGGATAGAAGATAACGTCAAATTTCTTGGTTATAAATCTCAAGCCCAAGTCAGAGAACAATTACAACAAACCGATATTTATGTACTGCCAAGTTTTGCTGAAGGAGTCTCAGTATCCTTAATGGAAGCAATGGCCGGGGGAGTACCAGTAGTAACTACTCAAATTGCAGGAGTAAATGAATTGGTAGAAAATGGGGTTAGTGGTTATATAGTACCTGCAGGAGATGTAAACAGCTTAACAGAAAAATTGACCCTACTGATTAAAGACGCCCAATTGAGACAGGAATTAGGGACAGCAGGTAGAAAAAAAGTAGCCACAGACTTTAATCTTAATCAAGAAGCTAATTGGTTAGCCAAAATCATGAGAACCTATCTTGATGCTCCAGAACAAGTAGCCCACTTACCTGTCAGAGAAAATCTGCAAACATCTTCACTATAACTTAAATTAATATGTTAAGATTTTTAAAAGATAATTAAAACTGCATGAGTAAAACCTGTAACCATTACCTATGGGCAAAAAGCCAATCATCGCTATATCTCACTTAGGCTGTGAAAAAAATCGCATAGATTCAGAACATATGTTAGGCTTGCTAATACAAGCAGGCTATCAAGTAGATGCAAATGAAGAAATAGCCGATTATGTCATCGTCAATACCTGTAGCTTTATCGAAGCTGCTAGAACAGAATCAGTAAAAACCCTGGTAGAACTAGCAGAAGCTGATAAGAAAATAATTATAGCAGGTTGTATGGCGCAACACTTCCAGTCAGAGCTACTAGCAGAATTGCCAGAAGCTAAAGCGGTGGTGGGTACAGGAGATTACTATAAAATTGTCGAAGTGATCGAGGCGGTAGAACAAGGAGAAAGAGTCCAAGCAGTATCTAAGCAACCAGTATATATAGCTGATGAGAATTTACCTCGCTATCGGACTACCACAGAAGCAGTAGCCTACCTCAGAGTAGCCGAAGGCTGTGACTATGGTTGTTCTTTTTGTATTATACCTCAATTGCGCGGGAAACAGCGATCGCGCTCCATCGAATCAATCGTCAAAGAAGCAGAAACACTAGCAGATCAAGGGGTAAAAGAGATAATCTTAATTTCTCAAATTACCACCAATTATGGTCTAGACCTATACGGAGAACCAAAACTAGCCGAATTACTTAAAGAGTTAGGGAAAGTAGATGTCCCCTGGATTAGGATACACTATGCCTATCCCACAGGATTAACAGATAAAGTAATAAAAGCAATTCAAGAAACGCCAAACGTTATACCCTATCTGGATTTACCCCTACAACATTCCCACCCAGAGATTCTCAAAAAAATGAATCGACCCTGGCAAGGGCAAGTTAATGATAGAATAATAGAAAAGCTCAAAAATGCTCTGCCGGATGCTATATTAAGAACAACGTTCATTGTAGGATTTCCAGGAGAAGAAGAAACCCACTTCGAGCATTTGGAAAAATTTGTAGAAACTCATCAGTTTGATCATGTGGGGGTTTTTAAGTTCTCGCCAGAGTCTGAAACACCCTCTTATAATCTTCCCAACCAAGTACCAGAAGCAATCAAAGAGTTACGCCACAGTAAAATAATGGCAAGACAACAACCGATAGCGGCTAAGAAAAATCAAGCCTGTGTTGGTCAAACGGTTGAGGTTCTAATTGAACAGGAAAACCCATCTACGGGAGAGTTGATAGGACGCTCAAGCAGGTTTGCTCCCGAGGTAGACGGGCTAGTTTATGTTCAAGGTCAAGCATCACTCGGAAGTATAGTACCAGTGACTATCACCGGAGCTGATATCTATGACCTCTATGGAGAGGTTGTAGTCAATTAACCAATCTACGTTAAGTAGAGAAAACTAGAAAAAGCAAACAAAAATCAATCAAAACTATATGACCATTTCTTTCAAAAATTTAGGATTATCAGACGCTCGTGTAGAACACCTAGAAGAATTAGGGTTTACAGAACCAACTGAAATACAAATCCAAGCTATACCCCAACTATTACAAGGACAAGATGTAGTAGGTCAATCCCAAACAGGGACAGGAAAAACCGCAGCTTATTCTCTACCTCTGTTAGAACAAATATCAGTAGATAATCCCGCTGTACAAGCCCTGATTTTAGCACCAACTCGCGAATTAGCTCAACAAGTAGCCCAAGCGATCGAAGACTTTAAAATAAACAGAAAACTAAGAGTTTTAACAGTATGTGGTGGACAATCCCTAGAAAGACAAATTCGTAGTCTCGAAAGAGGAATACAAGTTGTGGTAGGGACACCAGGAAGAATCATTGACCTGTTAGAACGCCGAAAACTAGACCTATCGGAATTAAGATGGGTAGTACTAGACGAAGCAGATGAGATGCTGAGTATGGGGTTCATCGATGATGTCAAAAAAATCCTCAAACAAGCTCCCACAGAACGTAGTACAGCTTGTTTCTCGGCTACCATGCCCCCAGCGATTAAAGAACTAGTACAAAACTTCCTCAAAGATCCCGTTACCGTAAGAGTATCACAACCCAAAGCAGCACCGACAAAAATCGAGCAGCAAGTGTATATGATTCCCCGTAGCTGGTCAAAAGTCCAGGTACTGCAACTAATTCTAGAACTAGAGGAACCAGAAGCAGCGATTGTCTTCGTGCGTACCAAAAAGACCGCAGCAGAACTCTGTCAAAAACTGCAAGAAAACGGACAAAATATTTATGAATACCATGGTAACCTATCTCAAGTACAACGAGAAAGATTAGTACAACGTTTTCGTGATGGTAGCATCCGTCTAGTAGTAGCAACAGACATCGCCGCCCGAGGATTAGACGTAGAAAATCTCAGCCACGTATTCAACTACGACCTACCAGATAACGCAGAAACCTATATCCACAGAATAGGTCGTACAGGTCGCGCTGGAAAATCAGGTAAAGCAATATCTCTAGTACAACCGATTGATCGCCGTTTACTGCGTCAAATAGAACGCAGACTCAGACAAACGATCACTATTAGTGAAATACCCACCCGCGCTCAAGTAGAAGCTCATCGCATCGCTAAACTGCAAGAACAAATCAAAGAAGCCCTAGCAGGAGAAAGAATGGCATCATTCCTATCCATAGTTAATGAATTAAGCAGTGAATACGATTCTCAAGCGATCGCCGCGGCGGCTTTACAAATGATTTATGACCAAAACTGTCCTAGCTGGCTGAAAACAGATTGGGAAGTACCAGAAAAAGGTGTTTCTAAACCCATTATCAAAGGCAAATCTAACGGGCGCGTTTTTAAAAAAACCCCCGCATCTAATCAGTCACGTTAATTGTTGTTATAAGTCAATAGTCTCCAGTGGTCAAGCTAGCTAATAACCCAACCTCTCTAACCCAGGGCCGGTCTGGTATCATCGAAGCCTATCGCCCTTATCTCCCCGTAACTGAAACCACCCCTGTGGTCACCCTGTTCGAAGGGAATACCCCCCTGATACCAGTACCTCAAATAGCAGCCCAAATCGGTCGCCAAGTCCAGGTATATGTTAAATACGATGGTCTCAATCCCACAGGATCATTTAAAGACAGGGGGATGACTATGGCAATCTCTAAAGCCAAAGAAGCAGGAGCAAAAGCCGTAATCTGTGCCAGTACTGGTAATACATCGGCAGCAGCAGCAGCCTACGCCCGTCGTTGTGGAATGCGCGCTCTGGTAATTATCCCTGATGGTTACGTAGCCTTGGGAAAATTAGCACAAGCTTTACTATACGGAGCAGAAGTAATCGCTATTGATGGTAATTTCGACCAAGCTTTAACCGTTGTTAAACAACTCGCCGAGAATTATCCAGTAACTTTGGTTAATTCTCTCAACCCCTATCGTCTCGAAGGACAAAAAACAGCAGCCTTTGAGGTGGTGGATACCCTAGGAGATGCTCCCGATTGGCTCTGTGTACCAGTAGGTAACGCGGGTAATATTACCGCTTATTGGATGGGATTCTGTCAATATCATCAACTGGGTAAATGTCAAAAATTACCCAAAATGATGGGATTTCAAGCCGCGGGATCTGCTCCTTTAATCGCAGGTCATCCTATCGCTTCCCCAGATACCGTCGCTACCGCTATACGTATCGGTAACCCCGCTAATTGGGATAAGGCGATCGCTACGCAAGAATCTAGTCAGGGAGAATTTAACGCCGTTACAGACGCAGAAATTCTGGAAGCTTATAGATTATTAGCTAGTAAAGAAGGTATTTTCTGTGAACCCGCTAGTGCAGCTTCAGTAGCAGGATTACTGAAATGTCGAGATCAAGTTCCTTCTGAGAGTACGGTAGTTTGTGTACTTACTGGAAATGGTTTAAAAGATCCCGACGCAGCGATTAAATACAGTAATAATAGCGTCAAATCTGGTGTAATTCCTGATTTAGAGGTAGTAGCTAATCTAGTAGGATTTTAGCATCGGGAATAGACCAAAGTTTGGCTAATTCTGTACCTTGAGTTTTGGTGATTAATTTTTGTTTAAGTAAGGTTAACTGTTGCTCAGACAAATAATTACGCCAATCTCCTACCTCTCCTTTACGGATAAAAGGTGGCATATTTTGTGGTCTTTGACTACACCATCTTTGTTGTTGTTGACTCATCTGATTAAAACTACTATATTCAATAACTTTAGATAATATTTCCGAATTTTGCAGTTTTTTTAGATAATTATCCCCTAAAAATTGGGCAATATCTTTAATCTTATCCTTGGGGTTAGCCTTTAACTCTTCATAAGTTAACCACAGAAGATTATCATCATCATAATGCTCATACCAAGATAACAAGTGCTCAAAATAATCCCCAAAATCTACCTCTCCTGCTAAAAAACAATCAAAAAACTCAGCAAAACTACCCTCAGCAAAATCATAATGTTGGACAAAACCGCGGGTATGGTGATAAAAAGAAACCACACAATCAAAAGGATTGCGCGCGACGTAGATGTATTTAGCTTCAGGATGATGAGGAGTGAGATGATAGGGTAAATGAGTTTTAATGAATCTTGGAGGAGATAATGCGCTGACTATTTCTTTACCTACTTCCTCTAAATGGGGTAGATCTTGACTAAGAGTTTGATTACCATCCATAGGTTGTCCATCGTGAATCAGTAACCAGATAATATACTGTGTCCAGGTTGTACCGCATTTAGGATAAGTAACGATAAAAGTATCTTCAGGGGTTGCCTGATATTGGATACCACTAGTAAATCCTTCAGGAGGGAAGCCTAGGGGCATCCTGAAGCCATTATAAAGACGATAACTAGGTTTTAGTCCAAAATTCCTGGCTTTAGCTAGCATAGCCTTATCTAGGGCTTGTTGACATTCAGGGCTAGCAAAAGCTTGATTATGGGCGATATCCAGGTGTGGATACTTAATTTTAGCAGACTCGGCATGACGTTTAGCGGTATCGATACGCAGGGTTAAACATTCTTGTTGGGCTAAATTAGCCATTGCTGCTAAAGCTGTAGGGGAGAAGATACCAGGTACTGAAGCTGAGACTATAATAGCATTTGCTGCTAAACTATTTATATGCTCTGCAGTAATTAAATTAGCGTTGGGTATGCCTGACTCATTTAACCAGGGTATAGCTATAGCTACATATTTTGCGCCTTGAATAGCTGCGGTAAGACTCGAAGCACAAGTTACTTGTGTGGAGTCAATTCCGCGCTTATTTAAGGTTTCTAAACGTTTATTGACGTCTTGTAAAGAGGGACTAAAGAGATGTACATTAAGTTGGTAATTAATAGCTTCAATAGCGATTTCCTTACCGATATTACCTACACCAATAATAGCTATTTTACTATGTTCTTGGGCTTGGTCAAGTTGTAAATATTTTAATAAATGTTGTGCAACGTAGGGAGAGTTAATCCCAGGAAGGTTAGTTACTTGAATATTTTGTGTTCCTGCTGCTACTACGTCAATAGCTCTTGTATCTACTCCTCTGCGAATGATTAGGAGTTTTGGTTGGTTACCTACTGCTTCGCGCCAACTTATCATAGCTCGTTTAGGCACTGCATTACTACCAACTATCAAAACATGGGGTTGAAAATCTCTAAGAGTTTGACATAATTGAGTAATAGTGGGGTCGTTTTGTTCATCAGGAATTTGGTTAGCGCCAATTTCGGGAAGATATAAATAGATATGATTATCAACTTTAGTGACTACAGAGTTGACCAATCCTAATTCAGTAATTGTGCTTTCATGAATAGGATGGGTAATCAAGATTTTGTTCATTGTTGACCTAAAACTTGTTTAGCGAGATGGATAATTTCAGGGTAGGGTGGTTGAGTGATATCTACAGAGTAAGCATTATCTCTAGAAGTTCCTAATATACCTTGATTTTTAACCATATTGACCACTAAAATTTTACCTGTGGGACTTTTTATTCTGATTTCTTGTACAGATGCCCAATAACTGCAATAATAAAGATGATCTCTATAGGTAAAATTAGCCTTAATAGTAGCCATTTCAGGAAGACGAATACTGACTAATTCTAATTGAATATTGATTTGTCCTTGATAATTATTTTCTCTGAGTTGATAAGCTATATCTATTTCTGGTGGTAGAGGAAAATATTCGCGCCAACGCCAGGCGATCGCTTTGATGGTATCATCTTCTTGAGCTAGGGTTAGTTTGAGATGTTGTTTACCTACTATTTGTTGTTCTAAAACTTTTACTCTCGGAGTCCAAAAGATAGGATAATCATTAGCGATACCCCAAGGATGTAAACGATCTATTTCTTGATACAATTGTTGATTAAGTTCCCTAAAATTTGCTGCTGCGTCGATTTTCACTAAAGGTTTGAGATGATGAGGTTGCAGACATTGATGGGCAAATAAACTTAATTTCTCCTCAAAAGCTGCTAAATTAGCTGTATATAAGCCAAATCCTCCCGCTGCTTTATGTCCACCGTATTTAATCAAGCATTCTTGAGCAAATTCTAAGGCTTGAAAGATATTAAATTCTTCAATACCACGAGCTGAGCCTCTAATCAATTCTGGGTTATCTTCTTCATAGGTAGCAATAAATACGGGGACTCCGTAACGTTCAACCAAACGAGATGCTACAATACCAATAACACCATGATGCCAATCTGATTGTACAATGACTAAAACCCGTTTCTCTCGCCAAGGAATGGGTTTAGTTTCAATCAGGGCGATCGCTTGTTGTTCGATTTCACTACAAAGTTGTTGACGTCGTTGATTCACTTGTTCGCATTTCATCCCCAACTCTAAAGCTAATCCCTCATCTTCGGTGGTAAGTAAATCAATCACTATTTGGGGATTATCTATCCTTCCAATCGCGTTGATACGTGGTCCTAATCTAAATCCTATATCTTCAGGGCGAAGTTGTTTAAGTGTATCACTAACTCCCGCTACTTGCATCAAAGCTTGAATACCTTTAATTGAGGATTGAGGAAGTAACCTTAAACCCTGTTGTAACCAACGACGATTTACACCAATCAGAGGAGCTAAATCAGCTATAGTACCTAGAGTATATAAAGCTAATAATTCTGATTCTAATTCTCTAGAGTTATCATAATTAGCCATTAAATTACTCGCGAGAAGATAAGCTACACCGACTCCTGCTAAACCATAATAGGGTGATTGAGTAGATATTAACTTAGGATTTAAGATAGCATTAGCAGGAGGTAAAGTTTCGGGTAAATCGTGATGATCTGTAATAATGACTTTTAGATTTAATTCTTTGGCTAAAGCGATCGCTCCATAAGCTGAGATACCATTATCTACTGTAATAATTAAACTAACTCCTTCTTCAGCAAATTCTCTGACTATACGTTCATTTATACCATAACCATCATTCATCCTACTAGGGATAGCATAATCAACTTTTGCATCTAAATAACGTAAAGTGCGCAATAATAGAGCTGTACTCGTCATTCCATCAGCGTCGTAGTCTCCACAAATAGCTATTTTGTCTTGATTGGTGATCGCTTCTACTAGGAGAGTCACACTTTTACTTAAATCGGGAAATTCTGCTAAAGGTAAGGGTAAAGATACCGATTGGGGTTGTAGATGAAATTGAGCATCTTCTAGGTTATCAAAACCTCGATTAATGATTACTCGCGCCATTAAACTAGAGATAGCTAATGATTGAGTCAATAATTCTATTTTGGCTAAGTCTGGTTTAGCGAATAACCAACGGGATTGGGGTATCTTTTTATTCATTTTAATAAACGCATTCCACTGAGAGTCACGATTAAAGTTGAACCTTCATGACCAATTACTCCTGTAGTCATATTAATTTGACCTAAAAAATTAGCCAAGAGTAAAATTACGATAAAACTAAGAGCAAAAATGATATTTTGTTTAACTACCCTATTAACTCGCTTACCTAATTTTAAAGCTAGGGGAAGTTTTTCCAAACTATTAGCCATGAGAATAATATCTGCGGTTTCTAAGGCTACATCTGTACTAACTCCACCGATCGCTATTCCTACATCAGCTAAAGCTAAAGCGGGAGCATCATTAATACCATCTCCCACCATAGCTACCTTACCATATTTAGTTTGTAGTCCACGTATGATAGCTAGTTTATCTTCTGGCATTAATCCATGGTAAACATCGGTAATACCCACTGCTTGAGCGACATTAAGTGCGGTAGTTTTACTATCACCTGTGAGCATAACTATCTCTTTTATACCTCGATCCCGCAATTGTTGGACAATATTAGTAGCTTCTAAACGTATAGTATCAGCCAAGAGAATTTTTCCGATAATTTGTTCTTCTTGAATGACTAAAACTTGAGTTGAGGTGTGATAATCATCGCTATCTAAAGATATCTTCAGTAAATCAGCGATAAATTGGACTTTACCCACACTAACAGACTTATTTTGAATATAACCAGTAATTCCCTGACCTGTATAGGCTTGAATCTGAGTTGCTCTTTGTAGGGTTAAAGCTTGATTGTGCGCTGCTTTCACAATTGCTGCACCGATAGGATGTTCCGAATATGTTTCTAAAGAAGCAGCTAAAGCTAATACTTGTTCAGGGGTATAATTTTCAGTAGGGATAACCTCAACTACCCGTAACTCTCCCGTAGTCAAAGTACCAGTTTTATCAAAAGCGATCGCCTCAATATTACCAATTTTTTCTAATTGAGCACCATTTTTAAATAAAATACCATTTCTAGCGCCATTAGCGATACCTGAAAGTAGTGTAGGCATAATCGCAGCCATGAGAGCACAAGGAGAAGCTACCACTAGAAAAATTAAAGCACGATAAATAGTATCTGTCCAACTCCACCCTAATAAAACTGGTGGTAAACTAGCTAAAAAGATACTAGCAATAATAATTACCCGAGCGTAGATTTTCTCAAATTTTTCGATAAATAACTGATTAGGGGGAGATTCTTGAGTAGCTGACTCTACCAATTTAACTACTCGTTGAATCAGACTATTTTCTGCTAATTCTGTCACAACTAAAGTAAGTACACCATTACCATTTAAACTTCCTGCGAAGACTTCATCTCCAGCGTCTTTATCTACAGGGATAGACTCACCGGTAATTGGTGCTTGATTAACCGTACTTTGACCTGAAACTACTTTAGCATCAATAGGTATTAACTCTCCTGGTTTCACCAAAACGCGATCGCCCAATTCTAATTGATTAACATCGATAATTTTTTCTTGATGGTTATTAATTACTCTAGCTGTTTCGGGTGTATTTTCCATCAAAGAGCGGATATTACGTTCTGTGCGTTGCATTGCTATAGTTTCTAATGCTCCACTAATAGCAAATACCAGAATCAAGATTCCCCCATCGAGAATCAGACTATAATTATTTTGCCAAATACCTAAACCTGCAGCACCAATAGCAGCTACAATCATCAACAAATCAACGTCTAACTCTTTTTCTTCAATCAGGGTACTTATCCCCGAAATCGTGCTAGCATAACCCCCAATAATATAAGCACTAAATAATAATATTAAAGATAAAACTAAGCAATCTTGTTGATAACTTTGCCAACCGAGGATTAATAATAAAGCACAGATAAAAGCGGCAATGGCTTCTGATTGTTGATTAAACCAATTAAACTTTGTAATCATCTTAATTCAGGTAAAAAAACTAACAGATTTTGTTGTATCTATGTTGATAAGTAAAACTTAGAGGGAGAGGGGTAAGAGGGAAATGAAGAATGTAGAATGAGCGAATGCGCGAAAAAATAATTAATTCTTAATTCTTAATTTGCGCATTTGGAATAACCCCTAAAACCGTTCAACCTAACATATTAACCGTTGTACATCTGCTAGGGTTGGTTGAGCAGAAATCGCTCCTAATTTAGTGGTGGTTAAACCCCCTATTAAACAAGCATAATTAACTATATCTTTAGCTGTATCGGGATTGTCGAGAGCATTAATACCTTGTTGAGTTAATTGATGAATAAAACCCGCGAGAAAACTATCTCCTGCTCCCGTGGTATCTACTACTGTAAAACTTTTGGGTGTAACTTTACCTTCGTTATCTCTTAAACAATAACTAACTTGATTTGCTCCTGCGGTGACTAATACTCCTTCAAAATCACCCCCACGATGGGCGATTGCTCCTGCATCTGTGCTATTGAATAACCATTCTGCTTCTTCTTGAGATAGTTTGAGAAAATCTACAGACTTTAATAACTGCTTAATCAGTGGTTTAGCTTCATCAGGGTTAAGCCAAAAACACTTACGCCAATTAAGATCAACAACTACTTTGAGGTTATAATAATCGGCTAATTCTAAAGCTCGCCAAATTGCTTTACGAGTTATAGGGTAAGCTAATTCTAATGTTCCGAGTACCAAAAAATCTGCATTGATAAATAAATCTTCACGTAGGTTAGTTGGTTGTAAATAAGCATCAGCAAAAGCATCGGGGGAATAATCCCCAAATCCTGCGAAGGTGCGCTCTCCATCGGGCGATCGCAACACATAGATTCGACGAGTTGGAGCACTAGGCAGGATTACTAACCCCGTTGTATCTACTCCTACTGCTAACAAGACTTTTTCTAGTTCTTTACCCAACTCATCTGCACCAATACAGCCAATATAAGCTGATTTTGTGCCTAATTTGACCAAAGAACAGGCTACATTAGCCAATGCTCCTCCAGGATAAGCCGTCCATGATTTAACTAGCTCTAGATTAGTTTCTACTTGATCTGCTAAATAGTCAATGAGAATTTCTCCCAAACACAAAACCTGAATTGTTTTCATGATTAATTGCCTTAATTAAAAAAAAACTGTAATTTTTGCCTAGGTTTAAAGAACATCATCTACAATATAGCCAAAGATTAAGTAATTATACTACTGAATAAATACCTATGAATAATAAAAAAAGTCCGAGTTATGCGACTCTTTCTGATCGAGAATTAGAAATATTAGAATTAGTAGCTAGTGGCTTAACCAATCAACAGATTTCGGAAAATCTAGAGATCAGCAAAAGAACAGTTGATAATCATATTAGCAATATCTTAACCAAAACAGGTACAGATAATCGCGTAGAATTAGTGCGTTGGGCGCTGCAATGGGGGAAAATCTGTATTGATGAGGTAAACTGTTGTACGATCCCCGAATCGGCTCAAGAATCAGAAACTTAAAAAGTTCATAACAAAACTTAACATAAACTAACTTAAGACAACAATCAACGCGATCCCCTACTCTGATAGACTTTTGAGTTGAGAGGTAGATTAGAACAGCAAAAACTCAATCAGGAGGAATCAGTGGATAGTACTCTCAGCTTAGAAATCATAGAAGTTGTAGAACAAGCAGCGATCGCGTCTTCTAAATGGATGGGAAAAGGTGACAAAAATACCGCCGACCATGTAGCAGTAGAAGCAATGCGCGAGAGAATGAATAAAATTCATATGCGTGGTCGTATCGTCATCGGTGAAGGTGAAAGAGACGAAGCGCCAATGCTCTACATTGGGGAAGAAGTAGGTATTTGTACTCAAGAAAACGCTGGATTATACTGCAATCCCGATGAACTAGTAGAAATAGACATCGCTGTAGATCCTTGTGAAGGTACAAACTTAGTAGCTTATGGACAAAATGGCTCGATGGCTGTTTTAGCTATTTCTGAAAAAGGTGGCTTATTCAGAGCGCCGGATTTCTACATGAAAAAACTCGCAGCACCTGCTGTAGCTAAAAACCACGTAGATATTAACAAATCCGCTACAGAAAACCTTAAAATTCTCTCTGATTGCATGAATCGCACCATTGAAGAATTAGTAGTAGTGGTGATGGATCGCCCCCGTCACCAAGAATTAATCCAAGAAATTCGTGAAGCAGGAGCACGAGTCAGATTAATCAGCGATGGAGACGTTTCTGCAGCTATTTCTTGTGCTTTTTCAGGAACTAATATTCATGCTCTCATGGGTATTGGTGCAGCACCAGAAGGAGTTATTAGCGCAGCTGCTATGCGTTGTTTAGGTGGTCATTTCCAAGGACAATTAATCTATGATCCCGAAGTTGTCAAAACTGGTTTAATCGGTGAAAGCAAAGAAGGAAATATCGCCAGACTCCAAGAAATGGGTATCACCGATCCAGATCGCGTTTACAGTTGTGAAGAACTAGCTAGCGGTAATACCGTATTGTTCGCGGCTTGTGGGATTACTCCTGGTACACTAATGGAGGGTGTACGCTTCTTTCATGGTGGAGCGAGAACACAAAGTTTAGTTATCTCTACTCAGTCAAAAACCGCTCGCTTTGTAGATACAATCCATCTGTTTGATGAACCAAAAGCCTTACAATTGAAGTAAGATCTAACTAGAGGTGGTATTATTGCCATCTCTAGGATAAATATGAATTTTTTTAGCAAAATATTTTTTCAACCGCAATGTGAGTTTACATTGCAGATAATAAACACTTGGGAGAACACATGAATATTGTAGTTGTAGGTTTAAGTCACAAAACAGCACCAGTAGAAATTCGTGAGAAACTCAGCATACCTGAAGCGAGAATCGAAGAAGCGATTAATCGTTTACGTAACTATCCCCACGTTTTAGAAGTAAGCATCATTAGTACTTGCAATCGCTTAGAAATCTATGCAGTTACTAGAGATAGCAAACAAGGGGTAGTAGAAATCATCCAATTTCTTGCTGAAACAGGAGAAATACCTCACCAATATTTACGCAAACACCTATTTATCTTACTTCATCAAGACGCAGTTAGACACCTGATGCGCGTAGCTGCAGGTTTAGAAAGTCTCGTACTCGGAGAAGGACAAATTCTCGCTCAAGTTAAAACTGCTCACAAATTAGCCCAGAAGTACCAGGGAATTGGACAATTATTAGACCGTTTGTTTAAACAAGGGATGACAGCGGGAAAACGAGTTAGAAGTGAGACTAATATCGGTACAGGTGCGGTTTCTATTAGCTCGGCTGCGGTAGAATTAGTCTTTAATAAACTTAGTGATCTCAGGAGTACTAGGGTTACCATTATTGGTGCGGGTAAAATGTCCCGTTTACTGGTACAACATCTCCTCTCTAAGGGAACAGAAGATATTACCATCGTTAATCGCTCGGAAAGACGCGCTCAAGAATTAGCTCAACAATTCCCCAACGCTACTCTCAAAATTCAACCACTCTCAGCTATGTTAGAAGCGATCGCTAATTGTGATGTAGCTTTTACTAGTACTGGAGCAACTCAACCGATACTTAACCAAGAATTATTGCAAGGGGTGTTAACACCTGAACAGCAATTAATGATTGTAGATATTTCTGTACCTCGTAACGTTGCTGCTGATGTTAGTGCTATCCCTAATTTAGAGTCTTATAACGTTGATGATCTTAAAGCGGTGGTGGCTGCTAATCACGAAACCCGTCGTCAAATGGCAATAGAAGCAGAAAACTTGTTAGAGGAAGAGGTAGCAGCATTTGAGTTATGGTATCAATCTTTAGAAACTGTACCAACTATCGTTTGTTTGCGCAGTAAAGTAGAAGACATTCGCGAACAAGAGTTAGAAAAAGCTTTATCTCGTTTAGGTGCAGAATTCGGCGAAAAGCATCAAGAAGTTATCGAAGCTCTCACCAGAGGGATTGTTAATAAAATTCTCCACGAACCTATGGTACAATTAAGAGGACTTCAAGATGTAGAATCTCGTCGTCTCTGTCTTGAGTCTCTACAGATGTTGTTCAATCTTGATACTACTGAGCAATATAGTTAAAGTGAGAGGGTGCTTTTGCACCCTTTTTAGATTCCTTGGATATGAACGACAATTTCTCTGTGATTACCGCGATCGCGATGTTCCCAAAGATAAATACCTTGCCAAGTACGTGACATACTGATACAGCTAATCAAAGATTACGATGTAGGCATCTTACCTTTTCTGATAGTAAAGAATTAGCCGTTTTTGAGTGAGGCGATGCCCATCCCCACTTTTTTTTGGTTCAACCAGCATTTTAAGCTTTGTTGACTTCTTTCATTATACAATAAAATCGCGGTTAAGCTAACTATCAGAATTAGGAAAACGGCGTTTTTGCAGGAAATCGGGGATATCTAACCCCGAGGATGATTCTGGTTTAGGGAGAGGACGTGTTGGGGGAGGTGGAGTTGTTGAACGTACAGAAGTTCTGGTGGTTGTACTCTTAGTTGGTGTTTTACCTTCCCCTGTAAAACCAGTAGCGATGACGGTTACTCTGATTTCTCCTTGAAGATCCTCATCAATAACCGCACCGAAGATAATATTAGCATTAGGATCTACTATCTCGTAGATTGTTTCTGCGGCTGAGTTAACTTCGTGAAGGGTTAAGTCTCTACCACCAGTTATATTTAAGACTACCCCTTTTGCACCTTCGATCGAAGATTCTAATAAGGGTGAAGAAATAGCTGCTACTGCTGCTTCTTTAGCGCGAGATTTTCCAGATCCTAGACCAATTCCCATTAAAGCTGAGCCTGCATCTGCCATAATGGCTCTAACGTCGGCGAAATCTACGTTAACTAAACCAGGGATAGTAATAATATCGGATATACCCTGCACACCTTGACGTAGTATATCATCTGCGGTTCTAAAGGCTTCCTGCATAGGGGTATCTGGATTAATCACCTCTAGTAACTGATTATTAGGAATCACGATCAAGGTATCTACTCGTGTTTGCAGGGCGTTGATTCCCTCTTCGGCTTGGCTTGTCCGTCTTCTTCCTTCAAATGTAAATGGTCTGGTGACTACTCCCACTGTCAAGCAACCCATTTCCTTAGCTACTTCCGCTACAATGGGTGCTGCACCTGTACCAGTTCCTCCCCCCATACCTGCGGTAATAAAAACCATATCGGTATTTTCTAGGGCGTTGGCTATTTCTTCCCGGGATTCTTCGGCTGCTTTTTGACCAATGGCTGGATTTCCTCCCGCGCCCAAACCTCGGGTAATTTTCTTACCTACCTGCAAGCGACATGAGGCAGAAGCGTGGGCTAATGCTTGAGCATCTGTATTAATCGCCCAAAATTCTACACCGCTTAATTCTCTTTCGATCATGCGGTTAACGGCGTTACAACCACCACCACCAACCCCAATTACTTTTAATTGAGCTATATTACTAGGGAGAATTTGGTTACTACGAGATTTGTCCTGACTATAGGTGCGATTATCGCTGTTATTCGGCAGAGACAGGATACTATTATTTAGGTTACGATTATTACTAGGTGTTTCCGATGAGTTAGAAGATGAAGTCATTAATGGTGTATATGTATCATTATTTATAGTCATAATCCATGATTGGGAGATTAGTTTAATTTTATTATTATGGTAATCTCTTTAGAGGTTAGTTTTCATTTACTATTATCCTTTGATAGGGAAATGATAACACTAAAATCTGGATTTTTTTATTTTTTTCGTCCTCTCTTGATATACTTATACTAATGCTTAATTCTCAAATACGTCCTGCACAAGTTGAAGATATCCCCACTGTTTTTAGTTTGATTCAAGCTTTAGCTGCTTATGAAAACCTTAGTGATGCAGTGACGGGAAATGCTAGTAATCTAGCTCAAGATGTTTTTGGTGATGATCCCTGTGTTGAGATTATCGTTGCTGAAGTAAATCAAGTAATAGTTGGTTTTGCTTTATTTTTTACTAATTATTCTACTTTTTTAACCCGTCGCGGTATCTATTTAGAAGATTTATTTATTTTACCCGAATACCGTCGTCAAGGTATAGGTAAACAATTACTGACTTATCTAGCTAAGTTAGCAGTGGAACGTGAAGCTGGTCGTTTAGAATGGAGTGTACTTGACTGGAATGAGTCAGCGATCGCCTTTTATCAGAGTATTGGTGCGGCGATTTTACCTGATTGGCGTATTTGTAGGGTTACTGGAGATAATTTAACTAGTTTAGCTAATATCTAAAGTTAGAGGCGCTTCCGCGCCTGTAGATTACATTTAAATGCTTAAACCTAATTTTAGTCCTAAGATAGCATGAACTACCAATAACCCTAAAGCAAGAGTTCCTAAGTAGGCATGAACCGTTCTCCAGATAGGTTGTCCAGTTTTAAAACCTAATAAGGAAATACTACCATTAAGGGCTAAAAATCCTAAAACAAGCGAACCTGTCCAAAAATGGGGGCTTTCGAGAATCGGTTTTCCTTGCATTAATAGAGAGAGAATCCCTCCTGTATAACCCGAAGCTAGGAATAAAAATAACCAGGGAGCTAATTTACGATGAGCTGAACTACTTTGTAGGGCTGCTTCCTTATCTGTTTCTCTTAAAATTCTCCCTTTCCATCCTGCTATCCCTACAAAAGTGCCCATGATAAAGATGACGATCGCCATCATTAAGGGATGTCCCCAATGTACGATTGGCTCAGGAGTACCCAGGGAGCTAAACCAGTCGGCGATGGGTGTTAATTTTTCAGTTAAAAAATCCGACATTTTCTCTACCTCGGTTGATAATCTAGGCAATTTTGACATGGACCTGCTGGATTAACGGCGCAACGGATATAGGGTGAACGAGCGTTATAGACACAACTAATATCACCTATGATCTGAGTAGGATAACGATTTACCCTGGTTTGGTTAGGGGTTATTCTAGCTCGATTTCTTGCTTGTCTTAATCTTGTTTCCCATCTCTGCTTAGCTTTGGGCAGCAATAGCAGAGATAGTAGCAAAGGTGTTAAGCTAATTAGCAAAATTACGAAGACAGTGGTCATTGTTGCGCCGAGTTGGTTACTTTATGCTACTCCTTGCAGAGAAGTATTAGCTGTTACTCCTGGAAAGCCTCTGTCTATTTGTTGAGACTTAAATTCTTTCGCTTGTAAAGCTATGCGTAAAATTCTCATTGCTTCTTCTGGTTTTCCTCTACCACAGAAAAATAAATCTGCAGCAAAGTAGCCGTATTCTGGCCAGGTATGAATAGCAATATGGGACTCAGCTAAGGTAACTGTGGCTGTTACGCCGTGAGGACTAAACTGGTGGACGCACATATCAATCAATGTTGCCTCT
The DNA here is from genome assembly GCA_007693955.1 of Gloeocapsa sp. DLM2.Bin57. NCBI lineage: Bacteria > Bacillati > Cyanobacteriota > Cyanophyceae > Chroococcidiopsidales > Chroococcidiopsidaceae > Gloeocapsa > Gloeocapsa sp. DLM2.Bin57. The sequence goes on along the minus strand of RECR01000101.1, from coordinate 25,674 downwards.
CCTGCTTCCACGGCTTCGAGTAAAGCACGACGAATTCTTTCTGGATCGTTGAGAAGGTCAGCGGGTGATTGCCAGGCATCTACTACTATATGAGTCCCCACTTTGTTCATTCTTTTCAATACTCCGCAATATTCAAGTTATCAGACACTCTAATATAACATAAATTTTCTGATTGCTCAAGGATTTTATGTATTCTAGACTACATTTTACCCTGAGTTTTTGTTCCGTTGGGTAAAATGGTGTTTTCTACGGAGGTAGCTAAAAAATTTGCTCCCCTGAGATTGACTCCAATTAGGTTAGCTTCATCGAGGTTAGCATAGGCTAGATTTGCTCCTGTGAGGTAACAGAGTAATAATCCTGCTTGGGTAAGGTTAGCTTGTGCTAGATTTGCTTCTGATAAGTCAGCTTTGAGTAGGTTACTTCCTCTGAGGTTAGCGTAACTGAGTCTAGCGTTTCTGAGATTAGCGCGGGCTAATTCTGCTCCTTCTAGGTTAGCTTTATGGAGATTAGCGTTAGTGAGATTAGCATCGGATAAATTTGCTCCTACTAAAGAAGCTCCCCTCAAATTAGCTTCTCTGAGGTCGGCGTGACGTAAATCGGCTAAACTTAAATCACAACCTGTTAAATTAGCTCCACGTAGATTAACTCGGGTTAGGTAGGTACGAATTAATCTAGCTTTGCTTAAAGAAGCTCCCCTCAGATTAGCTTCAGTGAGGATAGCACGAGTCAAGTTAGCTTGAGTTAATTGAGCTTCTGCTAAGATAGCTTTAGCTAAAACTGCACTGGTAAGATTAGCTGATTGTAGGTTAGCATAGGCTAAGTTACAGCTGATCATACTAGTACCGATTAAACAAGCTTCGGACAAATCAGCTGAGGTTAAGATGGCGTTGCTCAGATTTGCTCCGCTCAAGTCTGCTAAAGTTAGTTGAGCTTTGCTTAAATTGGTTTTAGCTAAATTGCTTTCTATTAATAAGCTTTTACTCAAGTTAGCTTCTACTAAATCTGCTTCAGAAAGATTAGCGCTAATTAATTTGACTTCGATAAATTTTCCTCGTCCTAGTCTAGCTTTTTTGAGGTTAATTTGATTAAGATTAGCTTGGTTAAAATTGGCTAATTCTAGGCTAACCTCTGTAAAGTTACGTTCTCCTTGCTGATACAAACTCAAGAGTTGGTTAACGCTTTCTAGCTTTGTAGTACTCATAAAAATGTTAAATTTTACCTGGTTTTTCCTTGACCAAGTTGATGTTGTTGTTTTTTGTGTTCTAAATTGTCTTAAATCTTGGGTAAATCTTACCTATAGCCTTCTACCTGGTTTACTTTACCAACCAGGTCTGGGCATTAAGCTAGAGAAGTCTCTAACTACGTTCATTTTTTTGATACAGACGATTAATTTTTTACCTAAGTCTTGCCTGGGTATCATACAAATGTGATTGGTTAAACTTGATACGAAGCAACCATCAGCTTGACGTTAATGGGTTTATTATACTTAAAATCAGCTATTTTGACAAGATTAACTTTTTGTTTATTTATTTTTTGTTACAGTAATTATATGTTCAGATAATTCAGATAATGGAGAGAACCAGAATATGTCAACCTTAGCCCTTACTCCTGATAATGTCGAAAAAGTTTTAGATGAAATGCGCCCTTATTTAATGGCTGATGGTGGTAATGTGGAGCTTGTGGAAATTGATGGACCGATCGTCAGATTACGTCTTCAAGGCGCTTGTGGTACTTGCCCTAGTTCAACTATGACTCTAAAAATGGGTATTGAGCGTCGTTTACGTGAGTTTATTCCTGAAATAGCTGAAGTAGAACAAGCTTTCTAGTAAATTAGTTAACCCACGGTTTAACCGTGGGATATAAGGGAAAAATTAAGAATTAGGAATTAGGAATAACTCCTTTCTACTTCCTACGAACCCTTGATATTAGCTGTCGCCGTTGCGTTCCCTGTCGCAGATTCTCTCGTCAATAGGAATATAACTGAGCTTATGTTCTCCCGTGTATATTTGTGTAGGACGAAAGATGCGATTAACTCCTAGTTGTTCTTTCCAGTGGGCTAACCAACCTGCGACGCGGGCGATCGCGAAGACTGGAGTAAACAAGTCTCTAGGGATACCTAATTTTTGATAAACCAAACCGGAATAAAAATCAACATTAGGATAAATACCCTTGCTACCGAGTTTTTCTTCCACTACTTTTTCTACTTCTACTGCTAACTGATAATAGTCATCTTCACCACCTGTAGTAGCAAAGAGTTGTTCAGCGAGATTTTGTAAGATTGTAGCGCGAGGATCTTTAACTTTATAAACTCGATGTCCAAAGCCCATAATTTTGTCTTTATTGGCGATACATTTTTCTATATAAGGACGGACATTTTCTTTTGAACCTATTTCGTCTAACATAGTTAAGACTTCTTCGTTAGCGCCACCGTGGAGTGGTCCGGCGAGAGTGCCTACAGCTGAGGCTATAACCGCGTAGGGGTCTGTTAGGGTAGAAGCTGTCACCATGGCTGAGAAGGTAGAAGCGTTAATGGTGTGTTCCGCGTGGAGAGTTAAACAAATGTCAAAGATATGGGCTTCTATGGGGTCAGGAACGCGTTCTGTTAGCATATACAAGAAGTTAGCTGAGTAGTCTAACTCGTCGTTAGGTTGCACTGGATCGTTTCCTTTGCGCATTTGTTTAAATGCAGCTACCATGGTGGGTATTTTGGCGAGTAATCTGACTACCGCTTCTCTGATATAAACGGGGTTATCCAGGGCGCGACGGGAGTAGAATAAGCCTAAAGCTGCAGCTGATGTTTGTAAAGCATCCATGGGGTGACCTGTTTCGGGGAAACATTTCATCATGTCCCGAATTCTGTATTTAATCCGACGATGATAACGTATGGTTGTTTCAAACTCGGTTAATTCTGCTTGAGTTGGTAATTTTCCCCAAATTAATAAGTAGGCTGTTTCTAAAAAGGTACTTTTTGCGGCTAATTCTTCGATCGCAATGCCTCTATATTCTAGTATTCCGTTTTTGCCATCGACGTAACTAATACTCGATTTTGTAGCGGGAATACCTTCTAAACCTGGACTATATTCGCAAACTGTCATATCTGTTAACCTATAGATATATTTTGACGCTAACTTACCTAAGAATAATGTAGAGTAGCCTAGACTACTAAAAACCGCGATCGCTCTTCATTATAATACTTGAGCGTACAGTTTTAATACTTGTTGCCAGGCGTCTTCGGCTGCTTGTTGATTATAACTAGCCCTTTGGTCACAGAAAAAACCGTGATCTGCATTCGGATAACGATATACTTGGTGAGGAATCTGATATTTTTCTAATTCCTGTTGGATTTGATCTACTTCTGCTACTGGTATCGAAGCGTCTTCTAAGCCAAAAAAAGTGTATATAGTACCTTTGATATCTTTAGTTTTGCTTAGGGTAGGTTCTCCTTCTCCAGGTGTCCAAGTGGTAATTCCTGCACCATAAAAAGACGCCGTGGCTTTGATTGCTTCTATTGTAGCGGTTAGATAGGTAACGTGACCACCAAAACAGAAGCCAATCGTTCCTACTCCTGTGGTTTTGACTTGGGGTAAGCTATAGAGATAGTCTATGGTTGCTTGAATATCGCTGATTAGTTCTGTAGCTTGGGTTTGATTTTTATATTCTTTGCCTATAGTGATATCTTCTGGTGTATATCCTAGAGCTAATCCAGGGGCTAGACGTTGATAAATAGCAGGGGCGATCGCTACGTATCCTGCTTGGGCTATGCGTCTGGTTACGTCCTGTATATGGTTGTTAACCCCGAAGATTTCTTGTATGACGATTACTGCTGGTAATTTCTCTGCTGTTTGGGGTATGGCTAGATAAGCATCTATGCGTAAATCACCGTTTTTGATTTGGACTGTTTTTGTATTAATTTCTACCATTTTAGTAACCAAAAGCTTGCAATGATTCTTGAAAGGGATTTCCTTCTATTTCTTTGACTAATGATAACATTTGACTGGCTATTTCTTTTATTTCTTTTTGGGCTTGGGGACTATTTCTTAATTTCTGAAAGTGCATAAAACTGCGAAAGTTAAACATAACATCAAAGTCTAACTGTTTGTTATATGGTAAGAAATATCTCGCTGTTTCTTTGGCTCTTTTTCTCCCTATTTTTTGACTTAATTCTTCACAAGCTAAATGATATAAATTATGTCCTAAGACTGTATAATTATTGAGAATATCTTGCCAACTATTAGCATTTTTAAATAATTCTTGCTTGAGTAATTCTTCGTTTTCTACGGGTAAATTTAACCAATCTTCAGGGAGATACCATTTATCTTCTAACTCTTTATAACGAGCTGATTCACTATTAATACTAACTGCTATTCTATGTTTAATTAAATGAATATGACTAGCGATATCTGCTCTGATTTGGAAGTGTAAACAGCTTTTTTCAAATGGTGTATGGTGTTCATGTTCTGCTAAAAAGTGCAATAATTCAGCAGAACTTTTTTGTTTATTTTTAATGGTTTCGTTGTATAAAAAGGCGATTCTATCTTGTACTTTTTCGGGTAATTCTACGCCTAAATCTAGGTTAGTAGATTGCCAAGCGGAAAGACAGTGGGTTTGATCACTGCCATAATAACCTAATAAAGTTACTTGATTATTCATACTCTAGAGACGATAACTTCTTCGGGTTGATCTTGATATTTACCTAGACGAGTTTGATAGCTAATGCTACAGGGTTCACCTTCTAGAAAGAGCAATTGTACCACACCTTCGTTAGCATAAATTCGACAATCTGCACTAGAAGAATTAGAAAATTCTAGCGTAAGATGTCCTCTCCATCCCGCTTCAGCGGGGGTTAGATTGGCGATTAACCCTACGCGTGCATAAGTACTTTTACCTATACAAAGTACAGTAATATTTTCAGGTACGCTTAATTTTTCTTTGGCGACTCCTAAACCGTAGGAATGAGCGGGTAAGATAAAATAAGAACCGTTGGAGTCAGTATGGAGTTGAGTAGGTTCGAGATTTTCTGGGTTAAAATGTTTAGGGTCAACTACTGTTCCGGGAATATGTCTAAAAATACGAAATTCTGAGGGAGAAAGACGGATATCATAGCCATAGCTACTTAAACCGTAGGAAATCACTGGTAAGTTATCAAGTTTACGAATTAATTGTGATTCAAAGGGTGTGATCATCCCTTCTTTAGCCATATTAGCGATCCATATATCGTTTTTAATCACTTGTCTATAAATGAAAATATTAATTAACCTAGGGATGTTGCTAGATAAACCAACGGGTATTAGCAACTATGCCCTGAATATTCTACCTTATTTAAAACCATTAGAACCTACGTTATTGGTAGGGAAAGCCAAACAGGGGTATAATTGTCGTTTAATTGCTGATAATTTAGGACCAAATCATGGTAGTAAGGGACATTTGCGGCGATTAATTTGGACAGAGAGGGAATTACCGAGAATATATCACCAGGAGAAGGCTTCTTTACTATTTTCACCGATTCCTGAAGCACCAATTACCAGAAAGCTTCCCTATATAGTTATGGTACATGATTTGATACCTTTACGCTTTCCCCGTTGGTTTTCACCTTTGACTCCTTATTTTCGTTACTATATACCTAGAGTAGTTAAAAATGCTGAACATATTATCTGTAATTCTTTAGCTACGGCAGAAGATATACAAGAGTTTTGGGGCATAAATCCACAGCGGATTACCCCAATTCATCTTGGTTATGACGCGCAACATTTTCAACCTTTGGAGAATTTACCCCCATTGGATATTCCCTATTTTATCTATTTAGGACGTCATGATCCACATAAAAATTTGGCTCGGTTGGTGAGTGCTTTTGCGAAAATAGCTGATAATTGTCAGGAAGAACTCTGGTTAGTAGGACCGTTTGATCGCCGTTATACACCACAATTGCAACGACTGGCGATCGCCTTAGATATAGCTTCTCGGGTTAAATTTATCGATTATGCGCCTTATTCAGAGTTACCTAGATTATTTAATCAAGCTACTGCTTTAGTTTTTCCGAGTCTTTGGGAAGGATTTGGGTTACCAGTGGTAGAGGCTATGGCTTGTGGTACACCAGTTATTACTTCTAATCTATCTTCTTTACCAGAAATAACCCAAGATGCAGCTATTTTAGTTAATCCCTATCAGGTGGAGGATGTATCTGCAGCGATGGAGTTATTAGCTACTGACGAGAAAAGGCGATCGCGTTTAGCTAAGTTAAGTTTAAGACAAGCTAGTCAGTTTAGTTGGGCGAAAACGGGAGAGACTACTGCTAGGGTTTTACTTGGTTGAGTGTGAGTAGGGACTCAAGGCTTGTGCTAATCTATAAATTTAAAGTGTTTCTATGTCTCTCATACCACGTTGAGATAAACTGATTTAACTTCCGCAGCTAGCTTTTTATTTCACCACAAAGTCTTAACATCGTAATTAGTAAAAGCAGCGATCGCTTCAGTAGCTGTTTTACTCAATTTTTCGGGTTGGACTAAGTATAGGAGCATTTTAACAAGAATGGCTAAGAAAGTCTGTAACTTTTTGGTCAATACCAGTAATTGCTGTACCTATTACTATACTATAAGCACCGAGGCTTAAAGCTTGTTTAGCCATGATGGGGGAATTAATTCCTCCTTCACAGATAAGGGGGGTAATCAGTCGTTGTGATAATGTGGATAGTAAAGAAAATCCTGGAGGGGTTAATCCACAGGTTGCTTCTGTATAACCGTAGAGAGTGGTAGCGATGAGATCAACCCCTAACTCTTCTGAGGCGATCGCGTTTTCTACAGTGTCAATATCAGCCATGGCTAGTTTATCTTGTTGATGGATATAGTTAATCAATTCTGCTAAGGATTCCTGGGGACGTTGTCTAGAGGTTGCGTCGATAGCGATAATATCTGCACCTGCGCTGATTATCTCTTTAACTTCTGTTAGAGTAGGGGTAATATAAACTGGGGAGTTAGGATAAATACGCTTCCATAAACCAATCACGGGTACATTTGGTAAAAGCTTTTTAACCGCGAGAATATGACTAGGAGTATCGATTCTGACGCCGATCGCCCCTCGTTGTATACAAGTTTTGGCGATCGCCGCGATGATTTCGGGTTGGTGAAGGGGTGAGTCAGAAGGGGCTTGACAGGATACAATCAGCTTAGATTGTAGGGAAGCTATTAACTCAGGTGTCATGAACATTACCTGCTAAAGTGTTTATTTTCTCTAAAAATAAATCCGCTTCGATGGGTTTAGCTACATAATCATCAATAATCTGACGAGAGAGGTATTCCCAGTCTTTTGTTTCCATTTGATTGCTTAAAACTAATATTTTGACTAGAGATAAAGCGGGTATGCTTTTTAATAGTTGACTAATTTCGTAGATATCTGGTAAATCCTGGTTGAGAATAATCATAAATGGTTCTAATACTTCCATCTGTTCTATTGCTGTTGCACTATCAACTAACCAGATAATCTGATAATCAGCTGCGGTTAGCAATTCACAGATTAGTGTAGCAATTTCATCGTCTTGTTCCACTAAAACTATAGTTCTTTGTTGATTGATGAATAAACCTCCTGGATGTTGCATAGATGTTTGAGATAGAGAATTAAATTGATTGGGTAAACAAACGGTAAACAATGAACCTTGTCCTAGACTTGATTCTACTTCAATAGTACCCCCTAATAACTCTACTAGTTGTTTAGTAAAAGCTAAACCTAATCCTGTTCCACTATAACTACGTACTCTAGCACTTTCTAGCTGTTGAAAGTTTTCAAATAATTGGGGTAGGGAATTCTCTGGGATACCAATTCCGGTATCTTCTATTTGAAAAATAGCTTGATCTTCTTCTCTCCATACCCTGAGAATTACTTTTCCTTGGGGTTGGGTAAATTTAATGCCATTATCGAGTAAGTGTAATAAAATTTGTTCTACTCTTTCTGGATCTGTCCAAAAGCGATCGCTTTCTAGATGAACTTGTAAGTCTAATTCTAAGATAACGTTTTGATTTTTGGCTTTTTCGGCGAGATAATCCACTACCATACGACAAATATGACGCAAGGAAAATTGTTTGATATTCAATACCGATTTACCCGCGTTTACTTGGGAGAAGTCTAATAAATCATTAATCAGATTCAGTAGTTTTTTACCGTTTTCTTGGATAATTTCTAGATAATGTCGTTGTTTTTCTTGAGTCAAGGGGGATTTTCCCCCCGTCCAATGTAGCAATGTATTTGACAAGCCAATTACACAGGTTAGGGGAGTACGTAACTCATGACTCATATTATCGAGAAATTCACTTTTAGATTGATGGGCTATTTGGGCTGCTAATAAAGCTTCTTGTAATTCTTTTGCCCTTTGATTTACTTGAGATTCGAGACGTTTTTTTTGTTCTTGTAGTTGTTGGTAACTTTGGTCTTGATAAATGGCGATCGCCAGATGATCCGCGACATAACGCAAAAATTGAATCTCGTTTTCTTTCCAACATCTCGGAGAAAGACACTGATGTGCGATTAAAAATCCCCATAATTGGTCTTGTACTAAAATGGGTATAACTAGTTTAGCCTTGACCTGTAGTTTTTCCATCAATGTTTTTAAACAAGGAGATAGACGAGAAGTTGTCTCAACATTATCTATAGCTAAACTAAAACCATGACGATATTTATTTCTATAGTCCAACATTTCTGAGAAACAGGATTCATCTTGAAAGTATAAAATTGACTCAATCTCTTGGGAAGACTTTGCTTCATAGGTTACTGTGTCAACAGTAGTTTTCTCTCCAATCAGGGTTGAGGGTATTTCTACGTCTAACTGATACACCACTAAACGATCTAATTTTAATAACCGTTGTACTTGTTCGAGGGTTTTTTTGACGATGACTAACCAATCTTGATTTTGACTGATTTGTAAGCTAACTTGATTGAGTATTCTTTCTTGTTCGAGTTGATGATGCAAGACTTGATCAACCTGATTACTTAAAAAGCGAGGATAATCACTAGGAGTCTGATTGTCTTGATTTCCTTGGGGAGTTAAAATATCTAATAGCTGTACGATGAATTGGTTATGTAGATTGGTCTCGTAATTGAGTTGAGTGAGGTTGATTTCTTTGAGACGTTGACGCAATCCAGAATTATGTCGTAACTGCTGTTCGAGTTGGTCTAAAATAGTACCAATTGCTTTAGGTTCGAGAGTTATTGTTACTTGACAGTTGGCTAGATCATCATTTTGAGGATTACCTAGTAAAAAAGCGCTAAACTCCTGACAGACTAAGATAGATAAGCGTTCTTTTTGTCCAAAAGTTCCTTGATCTTCTGGATTGGGAGTTAAAATATCTTCTTCTGTGATTAAAACAGCATTTTGACCCTGTTGTTGAGCATTTTCTAGCATTTGATCCCAAAGATCACATAATTGCTGAAATTTTTCTCTAGGTAAAGTTCGACTTAAAATAGATGTTTGAGACATGGTAGCTACTGCTATTTATGCAGGTAAAACCCTCTTACTTATAGCATCACCCATAAATTGGCTAACTGATGTTTCTATTATTTTTTTTAAAGATATCCCCTTTACATTTCTTTACATTATGCACAGAATCGCTAGTATCCAAAGTGGTAATAATTCCTCGGGAGAGGGAGTGGTTATAGTAACACAAACTCCTGCACCTATAGTCATGCTAACGGCGGCTGATACCGATATTCAAACTCTAGCTAGTTGTTTGAGTTTACTTCCTGTTGATTTTCCTGAGTTACGAGTGGTTAATCTTTTAGGGTTGCAACAACAGATTAGCATCGATAGTTATGCAGACACAGTGTTATCCCAGGCTAAGATAATTATACTGCGTTTATTGGGGGGACGCTCTTACTGGTCTTATGGTTTAGAAGTGGTTAAGGAAATAGCTGCTAATACCCAAGCTAAATTATTGGTTTTACCAGGAGATGATCAACCAGATGGGGAGTTAATCAGTCATTCTACGGTTTCTTTAACTATAGTTAATCGCTTTTGGCGTTATCTAGTCGAAGGTGGAGTTATTAATTTTGCTAATGGTTTACAGTATCTAACTGATTATATCTTTAAGACTACCTATCATCCTCCTTCCCCTGAAGTTGTACCGAAAATAGGGGTTTATCGTAGTCTAGAGGCTAATTCTAATCATAAAGTAGCTATCTTATTTTATCGCGCTCATTATTTAGCGGGTAATCTTTTACCTATAGATAGTCTTTGTGAATCTATTATCTCTAAAGGTATCTCGGTGGTAGCTATTTTTCTCTCTTCTCTACGGGATACAGAGATACAGATTCCTTTGTTAGAGTATTTAGCAGATGTACAACTAATTTTGAATACCACTAGTTTCTCCACAGAAAAAAAATACTCTCAACGTTTAAATGTCCCGATATTCCAAGTTATTCTCAGTAGCAGTACTTATCAAGAGTGGGAAAGTGGTTTTTCTGGTTTAAATCCCCGAGATGTGGCGATCAATGTTGCTCTTCCTGAAATAGATGGTAGGATTATTACTAGGGCGATTTCTTTTAAATCAGTACAAAATTGGCAACCAGAATTAGAAACAGAAGTCGTCGTCTATCAACCTGTTCAAGATAGGGTAGATTTTATCGCTGATTTGACGAATAATTGGTTAAAATTACGGGCTAAATCCCCCCAAGAAAGAAAAATAGCCATAATTCTAGCTAATTATCCTAATCGTGATGGTAGAATCGCTAATGGTGTGGGTTTAGATACTCCTGCTTCTTGTTTGATTATTTTAGAAGCTTTACAACAACAAGGTTATTATCTTCCTTCACTTCCCTCTACCGTAGAAGAGTTGATGACTGCTTTACTCAGGGGTGTAACTAATGATCCAGAAAGTAGAGAGTTGCGCCAAGTCTATCAATTTCTCACTCAATCAGAGTATTTGGCTTATTTTACTAGGTTACCTGAACAAGTACAACAACAAATCAGCGATCGCTGGGGTGAATTAACTCAAGCAACTATTCCGATTCCAGGGAGACAATTGGGTAATATTTTTATTGGTATTCAACCTTCTCGGGGTTATGATTTAGATCCTAGTCTTAATTATCATGCACCAGATTTAGAACCAACTCACCATTATTTGGCTTATTATTTCTGGTTAAAGCAAGTTTTTGCTGCTGATGCTATTATTCATTTAGGTAAGCATGGTAATTTAGAATGGCTACCTGGTAAAAGTATCGCTTTAGGCAATAACTGTTATCCTGAAATTACTTTAGGAACTTTACCCCATTTTTATCCTTTTATCGTCAATGATCCAGGTGAAGGTTCTCAAGCTAAAAGACGTGCTCATGGTGTCATTATAGACCATCTTACCCCTCCTCTAACTCGTGCACAATTATATGGTCCTCTACAACAGTTAGAATTACTCCTCGATGAGTATGATCAAACCCAAAGTTTAAACCCTTCTAGATTACCCCTCATAGCCGAGAAAATTCGTAGTTTAGTCCAAGAATATCATCTCGATCAAGAATTAAATCTCTCTCAATCCCTTGACCAATTTTTAACCGAAGCTTCTGGTTATCTGTGTGAATTGAAAGAAGCCCAAATTAGAGATGGTTTACATATCTTTGGTCGTTGTCCTCAAGGTGAACAATTGCGGGATTTATTACAGGCAATTGCACGTTTTCCTAGTGGCAATCGTCCTGGATTAACCCAAGCTATGGTTGAAGATTTAGGCTTAGATTGTGACCCCCTTATCCCTAGTGCCGTTGTAGCCGAGTTAGAGGATCAAGCTGCCATCTGGTTAGCACAATTATTGCAACAACAACCCTTCAACCCTGTACCTGGTGCAAAAACAGCCCTAGTTTTACAATGGATTAAGTCTTCTTTACTTCCTTCTCTAACAGCAACTGAACAAGAAATAACCAATCTCTTACTAGGTTTAGAGGGTAAATTCGTTGACAGTGGCCCTTCAGGCGCACCTACCCGCGGGAGACCTGATGTACTGCCCACTGGTCGTAATTTTTATAGCGTGGATATTCGCACTATTCCTACCCAAACCGCTTGGGATGTAGGCAGAAAAGCTGCTGAGACGGTTATTGAACGTTATACTCAAGAACATGGAGAATACCCCCAACATTTAGCTATTTCTATTTGGGGTACTTCTACCATGCGTACTGGTGGAGATGATGTCGCGGAGGTCCTCGCTTTACTCGGAGTTCGCCCCATTTGGGAGGGAATTAACGGAAGAGTTGTAGATTTTGAAATCCTTACTCCGTCAGCTTTAGGACGTCCTCGCGTTGATGTTACAATCAGGGTCTCTGGCTTTTTTCGCGACTGTTTCCCCAGTTTACTAATTTTACTATATCAGGCAATTGAGGCTGTGTCAAGCTTAAATGAGGCAAAAGAAATAAATCCTTTAGCGGCTAAAGTGAAGACAGAGCAAGAGTTCTGGCAAAAAGAGGGCTTAAGTGAGTCAGAAGCTGCCAGGCGATCGCTTTATCGGATTTTTGGGTCAAAACCTGGAGCTTATGGAGCGGGTTTACAAGGGTTAATTGAGGCGCAAAATTGGGAATCTGAACAGGATTTAGCCAGAGCTTATCTGAATTGGAGTTGTTATGCCTATAGTTATAACCAGGGCATCAAGGCTACAGCTGCTCCAGAAGCGTTTACCGAGCGTTTAAAACAGCTAGATATAGTGCTCCACAATCAAGATAATCGGGAACATGATTTATTGGATTCAGACGATTATTACCAGTTCCAAGGGGGATTAACCGTAGCGGTAAAAGCAATAACTGGTAAGAATCCCGAGGTTTATTTTGGGGATAATTCTCTACCCCATCAGCCGAAGGTTAAGAAATTACAAGAAGAAATTACCAAGGTTTATCGCTCTCGTGTGGTTAATCCTAAATGGCTCAAAGGGGTGATGCGTCATGGCTATAAAGGGGCTTTTGAGATGTCAGCGACGGTAGATTACCTCTTTGCCTATGACGCTACCACTGGTTGTGTGGAAGACTATCTCTATGAAGGAGTAGCTCAAGCTTATGTCTTTGACTCACAGGTGCAAGCTTTTTTAGAAGAGCATAACCCCTGGGCTTTGAGAGATATCGCTGAAAGGCTCTTAGAAGCCCAACAAAGGGGTTTATGGACTCTGGCTGAGGATAAAACCCTTAATGGCTTACGCGCTATCCTACACCAAGCAGAGGCGATCATTGAGAATTTTCAGTGATTACCGTTGCCGTTGCTACCGTTACGAGGTTGAATAACACCATAACCACCATGATTGCGTATATAGATAACGTTGATTTCATCGGTAGCGCTATTACGGAACATATAGAAGTCGTGGTCAACTAATTGTAGTTGTTCTAAGGCTTCTTCTATAGTCATTGCTGGCATACTGAAATATTTCATTCTGACCACTTCTGAGGGTAATTCAGGAGTGCGATCGCCGATTAAATTATCTGTTACCGGATCTTCGGCGACTACATCGGTTGCTTTAACTTGAGCGTGGGTTTTCTTCTCTAGTTTTCTTTCTTTGTATTTACGCAATTGACGTGCAATTTTATCAGCCACTAGGTCTATACTAGCGTATAGATTCTCACTACCTTCTTGAGCACGAATAACTGCACCATTGGCATAAACTGTGACTTCTGCTTTATGTTTATCACTGATTCTTTCATTACGTGCTACTGATAGATGAACATCTACCTTAGTAGTAAGACTGTGAAAATGTTTAACTGCTCTTTCTAGCTTCTGTTGGACATAATCATGGATTGCTTCGGTAACGACGATATTGTTGCCCTGAATCAAAAGCTTCATAGTTTCTACTCCATTTAGATTTAACTTAAAAAAAATTGGGGTTTTTGGTTGAGAATCTCGTTGATGTGTGGTTGAGTTAGTTCTTGAACCTTTCTCCTCATTAAGTGATCTTCTTATCTTCTAGATTAGCACTATGTATAGTTGAAAACATCTGATACTTAATGTCTCTTTATAATGCTAAAAAAATGTTTACTAATTCAAGATGATTTAATCCCTTACCCAATCGCTTGGCAACGACAACAAAAACTAGTTAAAGCTAGATTAGACAACCAGGATTTAACTGATATTCTCTGGTTACTTGGACATCCTTGCGTATATACTCTAGGTACAGGTGCAAATTTAGCTTATTTAAAAGACCTCAATCAGAGTGAATACCAAGTTTATCGTATTGAAAGAGGAGGAGAAGTCACCTATCACTATCCAGGACAAATAGTGGGTTATCCTATTCTGAATTTGCACCATTATCAAACAGATTTACACTGGTACTTACGTCAACTCGAAGAAGTCATTATTCAGTTATTAAAAATCTATGACCTTCAAGCCTACCGTTTACCAGGGTTTACTGGAGTTTGGCTTGAAGGTTATAAAATAGCAGCTATTGGTATTAAAGTTAAACGTTGGATTACTATGCACGGTTTTGCTGTCAACGTTTATCCGGATTTAGCAGGTTTTGGGCGTATTATTCCCTGTGGAATCAGCGATAAACCCGTAGGATGTTTGACTCAGTTTTTACCCGAATTAACTCTAACTCAAGTCAGGGATGATTTACCTCAAGTCTTTGCTGAAGTTTTCCAGGTATGTTTAGACAAAAGCTGCACCTACCCAGAATAAAGCATCTACCAGAATTGTACATAAAACCGCTCCTGCAAAAGCCCACCAGTGTAATTGGTTTTTTTGCATAGCCCATAGACTTACTCCTAAAAGGAAATTGGCTAAAACTACCGCCCAACTAATACCCCAAGGAGTGGCTACCTGCGCGATCGCCTGTTGTAAAATAGGACTAACTAAAGCAGTATCTGTAACCATAATTTGACGCCAATAGGGGATTAAATCATTGATATAGAAGTATAAATCGGTGATAGCTGTACCTAAGAGTGAACCTAAGTAGAAATAATTACCAATTTTGCCTATTCCTCGCCCTAAACACCACAAAGCTAAGGGTAACATCAATGATTCTATAGGAATATGAACTAAGGGTTCATAGCGTAACCATCCCCAATAAATTGAACCTGTTAACCAACTCCAACTGAAGCCAAATAACAAGTCTCCCCAGATTTTATTCTGTTGATTGCTATAGAGATAATGGGCTAACCATAGCCAACCCAAGGTTAATAACAGGGTAAATTCGGGATAATAGCGTACTAAGGGTGCTTGGACAAAAACGGGTACTGAGACTAAAAAGCCTGCACCCCAAAACATTGACCAGGTTGAGCACCATCTTAATAGTAGCTTGACAGGGTTATTAATTAAGGTCTGATTAATCAAGGTTATTTTTAATATTCTTAACTTAACTTTACTTAGTTTAATATAAGTCGCGAGCAAAAATCCCCCCTGGGGGTATTTTATTTGCTCAGATTTTCCCTCCTTACCAAAAAGGCA
This sequence comes from Gloeocapsa sp. DLM2.Bin57, assembly GCA_007693955.1. NCBI lineage: Bacteria > Bacillati > Cyanobacteriota > Cyanophyceae > Chroococcidiopsidales > Chroococcidiopsidaceae > Gloeocapsa > Gloeocapsa sp. DLM2.Bin57. The sequence continues at coordinate 10,298 of RECR01000101.1, read as the reverse complement.
CTCTTGCAAGAGGCAACAGGCACTCCTGCCCTAATCGCTGAAAAGCTTACTAGAGATATTTTTGACGATTTATGGAGCTAAGCGGATTCGAACCGCTGACCCCCTCAATGCCATTGAGGTGCTCTACCAACTGAGCTATAACCCCTTTTGTGAAGTAATCTTAGCTGTCGGTGAAAGCCCAAGCTAAAAGCTTCTAACTTCATTGGGTTGTGCGTATTATCTTGAGATAACATTCCCATTGTTTAAGATTGTAAGGCAAACTTTTGTAATTTGTCAAGCTCGACAATCGGAGGAAAGAAGTTCGATCAGTTAATTAACTCCTCGAACTCACCTTAAATATTAAGCTTCAACCCAAACGGACACAGAGCCACCCTTACAAGCAAATTCACCCCAGCCCTGATCATTAGTATAGATAGGTTCGGTGATATGTTCGGTCAGGTCAATAAATTTAGTATTGGGTTTACCCACCTCCATCCATTTAGTGCCACCTGGTCCATCACTTAGTAATACTGCCATAGCCTTGGGATGTTCTTCATCTCCTAAACGAGTCCAACCAACACGATTCCAATGATCAAAGTAGTCGTATTGAGGTCCATAGCCGTAATTATGGCGTGCATAGAGGAATTTATCGATAATCTCACGATGGGAGGGTAAATGAATATGGTATTTATTCCCGTCTTTACCGTAGTCTTCGTAGTCAGCACCGTAGTAATCGGGATAGAAGATACAGGGGTAACCTTCGGCTCTGAGCAGAATAATGGCGTAAGCTAGGGGTTTAAACCAAGGATCAACTACCGATTCTAAAGCTTGTAAGGGTTGAGAGTCATGATTTTCGACAAAGGTTACGGCGTGATATGGTCTCTGCTCCATTAATGTACCTTTGAGTATATTTCTCATGTCAAAGTTACCACCTGCTTTACTAGCGTAGTGAAAGTTATAGTGGAGGGTGACGTCAAACAAAGACATTCTGTCTCCCATGGAGTCTAGATACCAGTGGAGACTCTCTAAATCTGGTGACCAATATTCCCCGACTACAAATAAGTCTCTACCCGCGTGTTTTTCCATCTCGTCTAACCATTGGGGGAAAAACCAAGCAGAAATATGCTTAAGTGCGTCTAAACGGAAACCATCTGCTCCTGTGGTATCAAGATACCATTTACCCCAGTGGGTTAATTCTCCTCTTACCCACTCATTCTCAAAGTCTAAATCTGCTCCCATTAAGTAGGCGAAGTTACCATTTTCTAGGGCAATATAATCGTCAAATTGTTTACCTTCAAAAAGATAAACCACATTTTGTCTTGAGGGATGATAATCATTATAATCTACCCCGTCAAAATGCCACCAATGCCATTCAAAATTAGAATATTTACCTTGACGTCCAGGAAAATAAAAATGAGTATATACCTTGACGTCTTCTAAATCTCCTATAGGATTGAGGCGATCGTCCTGGGGATAGGGTGTAGCTTTGGCTTCTTCTGTAGCGTCTCCACCCATTTTGTGATTGAGTACTGTATCAGCGTAAACTTTGATATTATGATCGTGTAGGGTTTTAATGGCGTTGAGATATTCATCTTTTGTACCATATTTGGTTCTGACTGAGCCTTTTTGGTCGAATTCTCCTAAATCGAATAAATCATATACCCCATAACCTACATCATAACCACCTCCATTGCCTTTATAGGCAGGAGGTAATCATAAAGCAGTAATCCCCACTTTAGCTAAATCCGCTGCATTTTTAGCTACTTGTTGCCATAATTGCCCATCAGCTGGATTATACCAGTGAAAATACTGCATCATGACGCCATTAACTTGAGACATACAATTATTTCCTGTTGCCTTAAAATGATATTATGATTTAGATAATAAATCCTTAAAAATGTCATCAGTATAGATACTTAATTTATGTCTGAAATAGAAAAGTTAGTCAATAAAGCATTAGCAGAGGGGAAACCTAGCGCTTGGTTTGAGTCGGTTTATCAACAAGCTAATCAAGATCCCCGACAAATTCCCTGGGCAAATTTGACCCCCCATCCCCTATTAGTAGATTGGTTGAATGAAGCTAAACCCGATGGTAGGGGTAAACAAGCTTTAGTGATTGGTTGTGGGTTAGGTGATGATTGTGAAGTGTTATCTCAAGTTGGTTTCACGGTGACAGCTTTTGATGTCTCCTCTACAGCTATAACTTGGTGTCGTCAACGTTTTCCTGCTTCTGAGGTTAACTATCAGGTAGCTGATTTACTAGATTTACCTCTGAATTGGCGTCATCAGTTTGATTTGGTGGTAGAAGTGCGCACTATTCAATCTCTCCCCATCGAAATTAGAGACCAAGTCTTAGAGGCGATCGCCAATTTAATTAAACCAGGAGGGTTGTTGTTATTGGTAACTAATTTTAGGGCAGAAAATCAACCTAGATCTGGTCCTCCTTGGGCTATGTCTGAAAGTGAATTACAACGATTAGAAAGCCTAGGTTTAGCTAAAACCACAGAAATTAAGTTTCCTTCTCTTGTTCGTATTGTCTATCAAAAACCTAACTCAATAAAAAAACAGGATACTAGATCCTGTTGAAAATTTTCATTATTTAACTATTCTAATGACGCAAAGCTAAGTAATCGGTCTATGCTCCAGCTGCTTGTTGTAAGAGACTTAAAGGAATGAAAGCAGCTTGTGTAGCTAAGAAACCAAAACTACCACCATGTAAAACTTCACTAACAAAACCATTGCGACCTGCATAGTCGATAGATAATTCTAACGCTTCTAATACGTTGGGATAGTTACCACCAACAGGAGTGAAAACGATAGAGGTCATGGGGTTAGCAAAGCCAACAAAGTTTTCGATTAAAGCTCCACCAATAATAGCAGAAGTGTTTTCTACTTCGGTGATATAACTAACTTCGATATTTCTAATTGCAATAGTCATTGATTTAAACTCCTAAATTTGTTCAGGAAAACTAAGGTGATTTCTCACAGTTCAACTTTATATTTTTCATCTTGAGCTGTCAAGTAGTAAATCAATCTTTTTTTCGCTAAAACACTTTAATTATGTCTCTAAATTAGAGGTAATAGAAAATAAAACAATCTTGTTGAGTTAGGGTTTAGGTGTTAACTCTTGTTATTTTTCTATGTCATATTATTACTATTGGTTTAGCAAATAAGGGCTATTTTTTAGACACAATAACTAGTTTTATGTCTTTTTTTTATTTGTAGCAAAACTTAATTTTAATCTAGTTGACATTAAATTATTTTCTCTTTACAATACAGTTACATGCCTAGCAAAACAATTAAATGGTATTAATATCATGATGTTACAAAAAGCTTGTGATGAGAAGATGTCTCAGGATAATCAAGATACGGGCAAGAGAAATAGATATCCATCGATTAATGGCAAGTATTTAACGGATTTTCAACGAAATTTTCTTAAAGAAAGCCTTAAAAAAGAGCATCGTAAAGCATATCGTCAAAGAATTGAAATAATGCTTTTAGCTGATGAAGGATTTGCTCAAACAACTATATGTAAGACTTTACAATGTGCTCCCGATACCGCTCGCTATTGGATGACAATGGCAAGAATAGGTTTAGCCCATCTTTGGGGTGAAAGATTAATCGGTCGTCCCAGAAAAGTCAATGAAGCTTACTTAGCTCGTTTGACGGAATTAATAGCTAATGGTCCGAAAAACTATGGCTATTCTTTTAATCGTTGGACGGGACAATCTCTAAGTAAACATTTAGCTCAAGAATTTGCTATTGAGATCTCTCCTCGTCATCTTAATCGTTTGTTAAAAAGCCTGAATTTATCTTTAAAAGACAATCATGTCACTCCTCCCCCAAGTATTTGTACTCCTGGTGGAATAGTGATTAGAGATTTAGAAATCAATTAAGGATTGAACAACAGTTATGATGCCATCTTTACTGTCTCTCAAAGACTTGTCTGAATTATTTGGGTTTCAACTGTCACCTATAGACTATGAGCAATGTTTAACTAAGATTGAAACCCTAGAACCAACCCCTTATCAATTATGTTGGAACTCATCTAATCCTCAAACAGGACTATTCATTATAGTTGAAGGTCAAGCTAGGATTCTTTTTGATGGTGATAACCTATTATTAACCTTGAAACCTGGTTCTTGTTTTGGTGAAGCAAGTCTGTTTAGAGAAGATAATTTTCAAGACTATTCAGTCAAAGCCTCTAGTAGATTAAAGTTATATTATCTCGGAGCAGATTTACTAGAAACCTTGATAGCGAAATATCCTCAGATTAGTAAAAATCTCCATCAACAAGCAATGTTGAAAGATTTATTGATTCTTTGGTGTAGAGTAGTTCAGCTTGATCATCAACAAAAATTACAACTCAAGGAAATTGTCCCCTTATTAGAGCGACATACACTGGTTGAAGGTGATGTATCAGCACAGTTACAGAAAAAATCGGCTTTTTGGTTAATCCGTCAAGGAGAATTAGAAAATAACTCAGGAAAGAGATTAACAGGGGGAATGATTGAGATCCCTTCACCAAATACTGAACATTGGCGCGTTAAAACTTTCACTGAGTTATATACATTAAATCAAACAAATTGGCTTAAAGCCTTAACTATCATACCATCACTAGGAACAATTCCTCATCAAGTACCCAAACCTGTTACAATTCGTCAACCATCTTCCCAAGCAACAGTTAAGGATTATTTTCCTCTCTCTAAGCAAAAACTAGCTCATTGGTGGCAAAAAACCTTTAAAAAATATCCCATTTACTATCAACAGAGTATTACAGATTGTGGGGCAGCTTGTTTAGTCATGGTGAGTCGTTACTATGGTAAACAATTTAGCCTCAATCGTCTCAGGGATATGACCAACGTCGGTAGAGAAGGAGCATCTTTGGGGAGTTTAGCTAGAGCAGCAGAAGGTATTGGTTTTACAACTAAACCACGACAAGCTACCCTAGATAAATTAGCAGAACAAACACTACCTGCGATCGCCCATTGGGAGGGAAATCATTATCTAGTCGTCTATGAAATTACCCCTAAAAAAGTAATTATTGGCGATCCCGCTCAAGGACAACGAGTCCTGAGTTATAAAGAGTTTCAAGCGGGTTGGACTGGTTACGTATTATTACTTGAACCTACCCTCAAGCTAGAGAAAACAGTTAATGATAAATCATCTTTGTGGCGATTTTTTACCTTACTCAAACCCCATTGGTGGATCTTAACAGAGATATTTATTGCTTCGTTGTTTATACAGTTATTTGGCTTAATCACTCCTGTTTTTACGCAATTACTATTGGACCGAGTCGTAGTGCAGCGGAGTACTAGTACCTTAGTAGCAATAGGCTCAGGATTACTGATTTTTGGCTTATTTAAGGTAATCATGAGTGGTTTACGCCAATATCTGTTAGAACATACCGCCAATCGTTTAGACGTAGCGTTGATCGTTGGTTTTATTCGTCACACCCTTCGTCTCCCCTTATCCTTTTTTGAATCCCGTTACGTAGGAGATATCATCGCTAGGGTACAAGAAAATACTAAAATTCAACGCTTTCTCACAGGAGAAACCCTTTCAATTATCCTGGATTTACTTACCGTGTTTGTCTATATCGCGGTGATGTTTTGGTACAGTGCTAAACTCTCATTACTAGTGTTAATGACTGTTCCCCCTTTAGTCTTACTAACTTTGTTAGCTACTCCCATACTGAAAAACATATCACGTCAAATGTTTAAAGCAGGAGCAGCTGAGAGTAGTTATCTCATCCAAGTTTTGACAGGAATTCGCACCATTAAATCAATGGCTGTTGAACATACAGTGCGTTGGGAATGGGAAAAACTATTAAACAAACTGGTCAAAAAACGGTTTGACTCTCAAATCATTGGCAACAAACTGCAAATACTCAGTGGAGCTTTACAAACCTTCTCAACCACCGCTTTACTCTCCTATGGAGCTTGGTTAGTAATTCAAAATGAGATGACTATTGGACAGTTAGTGGCTTTCAATATGCTAGTAGGTAATGTGATTAGTCCTTTTCAGCGATTATCAGGATTATGGAATGAGTTCCAAGAGGTGACTATTGCGGTAGAAAGAATCAATGATATTTTTGATACTGATCCCGAACAAGATCTAGAAAATCAATCTCGTCAGAATTTACCCTCGATTCAAGGTCATATTCGCTTTGAACAGGTAACCTTTCGCTATCACCTGGAAAATAAGTTTAATGTTCTCGAAAATATTAACTTTGAGATTAAACCAGGTCAAACCGTCGCCTTGGTTGGTTACAGTGGCTCAGGAAAAAGTACGATCGCTAAGTTAATCCTAGGGCTATATTCTCCAACGAAAGGGAAAATCTTGATTGATGGTTATGATCTTCAGGAAATAGCCTTACAATCTCTACGTCAACATATAGGAGTGGTTGACCAAGATACTTTTCTCTTTGGTAGTACTATTGAAGAAAATATCGCTCTCGGACGTCCTGAAGCCACTCATGCTGAGATTATAGAAGCCGCTACTAAAGCGGGAGCACATTCTTTTATCAAAAAATTACCACAAGGTTATGACACTAATATTGGTGAAAGTGGTGGCTTATTATCAGGTGGACAACGTCAGAGAATTGCCATCGCTCGTGCTTTGTTAGGAAATCCTCCCGTACTAATTTTTGATGAAGCTACTAGTCATTTAGACGCGGAATCAGAAGCAGTCATTCAAGTCAATTTAGAGAAAATTCGCGAACATCATACCACCATTATTATTGCTCATCGTCTCTCAACTATACGCCACGCTAATCTCATTTTGGTTCTCAATGAAGGTATTTTAGCTGAACAAGGCACTCATGGGGAATTAATGAGCAAACAGGGTATTTATTTCCATCTCTATCAAAGACAACTCGCTAACGTTTAAAAGGTGATTTAATCATGACTTCTGAAATAGTTAATTCCCCAAAGAAAGCTCCAGATACTTCTTCTCTAGTATCAGAGCCTACAAGAGAGATTTGGTCTGATAGTACTCTAGAGTTTTTAGAAGGTTTACCACGTCCCTGGACAAGAGGTTTATTGTATGCTTTTATCCTCTTTACTAGTATTCTTGTCCCTTGGGCTATGCTAGCTAAAGTAGATGAAACAGGTACAGCCCAAGGCAGACTTGAACCTAAAAATAGACCGATTGAACTAGATTCTCCCATTGTCTGTACTTTAGTTTCTATTCCTAAACAAGAGGGAGAATACGTTAGTTTTAATCAAATCCTAGGTGAATGTGATAGGGATTTACTTAATAACGATTTGGCTAAAACTCAGCAAAAATTACAGAGCCAAAACGAACAATTTTTACAATTAGTCAATCTTCAGAATCAACTGCAGATTACTTATCAAACTCAAGTACAACAAAACCAAGCTCAAGAATTAGAAAAACAAACAAAACTTCAACAAGCACAAGAACAAATAGATTCTTTAATCGCTAACTTTGAATTAGCTAAACTAGAAAGAGAGAAGCAACTACAACAAGCTAGAAACGCTGTAGAAGTTAAACTCACTAACTATCAATCAGCTTTAATTAGATTAGAAACAGCTCAAGAAAAAATTCCCCGTTATCAAGAAGCTTTCGATAATGGAGTTTTACCATTTGAACATTTACAAGATACTATCCAGTCTGAAAAAGAAAGACAACAGGAAGTAGAACAAACTAAATTAGAGGTAGAACAAGCAGAAATTTACTACAAAGAACAAGAAAATAGCTATCAAATCATGGAGCAAGAAGCTACAGCCAAAATTGAAGAAGCTCGTCTGATTTTAGCCCAAGAACAACAAAGTTATCAAAGTCTTATTTATGCTAATCAATTGGCTTTAGCTAAAATTACTGAACAAATCAAAAAAACCGAAGGAGATTTAACTAGTCTTAGGGCTAATATTGACGAAACCAAAGCTAATATATTTTCTCTAGAAAAACAACTAGAACAATATATTTTTCGCTCACCTATAGAGGGAGTAATTTTTAATTTACCCGTTAAAGAACCAGGCTCTGTCATTCAAACTGGGGAATTATTTGCGAGTATTGCTCCTCAAAATAGTCCTTTGATTCTTAGGGCTGAAATACCAGCTGCTGATAGTGGCTTTATTAAGTTAGGACAAACTGTCAAATTAAAATTTGATGCTTATCCTTTTCAAGATTATGGAGTAGTAGAAGGAGAGGTTAGCTGGATTGCTCCTACTTCAAAAATTCAAGAAACAATTCAAGGTACAGTCAAGGTTTTTGAGCTAGAAATAGTTATTGATCATCCCTACATTAACCATAAAAATGGTCAAATAGTCCTCACCCCTGGTCAAACTGCGACAGCAGAAATTGTTGTGCGTCAACGTTCTGTTATGGATTTTATTCTTGAGCCTTTTCAAAAATTACAAAATACTGGTCTGGAACTCTAAAAATATGTCAATTATTCTCATCCCCAACAAGAAAATTATTAAGTATCTACAACTGTCTTTAAGCATTTCTTCTCTAATTGAAGACGTTGTTAAACAGGAAATTGTCATGACTAAAGCTCAAGAATTAGAAATTCAAGTTAGTGAACAAGAATTACAACAAGGTTGCGATCGCCTGCGAATTGCTAAAAAACTCTATAAAACCGAAGATACTTTATCTTGGCTGGAAGAAAACTATATTTCTCCTGAAGATTTTGAGGAATTAATTCGCTTTCAGATTACTGCGGAAAAACTCAGAGAACATTTATTTTCTGAGCAAGTTGAACCTTTTTTTTACCAACATCAACAGGATTTTATCGGTGCGGTTATTTATGAGGTGTTCTTAGATGATCATGATCTAGCTTTAGATTTGTATTATTCGATCACTGAGAATGAACTGACTTTTAATCAAGTAGCACATCAATATATTTCTGACCCCCAACTACGACGTCTAGGTGGTTATAAAGGTATTGTTAGTCGCGAAAACCTAAGACCAGAAGTTAGTTCAGCCATTTTTGCTGCTCAACCACCACAAGTTCTCAGACCAATTATTACTCCTACTGGAGTATTATTAATCTATGTTGAGGAAATTATTCAACCAGTGTTAAATGATTCGTTGAGAATTCAAATTCTCAATAGGTTATTTAGCAATTGGTTGCGACAGGAGATGACCATGATCGAAGTCGTCACCCCCGAACTTGATCACAACCATGATTAGTCTTTGGGGTTACCTGTAGTGTTTTTTTTTGCACAATTAACTCAACCAGTAATATTATGTCTTAGTGTTTCTTTCAGTTTTCTTTATCTAACTATTGCTTCTAGTCAAGCTGCAACTTTTGTGAACTCTAGTAGCTCACTAGAGGCTAATAGTTTTAGCCATAAACTCCAAGAATCCTCTGTTTTTAGCTCGGCTTTTGCTTTAATTTCTACCACTGAGCAAACCTTTTTTGGTGCATCAGATCCTCAATTTGTAACAGGACCAACGTTTATTCCTCATCCTGACGCGATTAATCTTCCTGTTGTTGAGCAACTTCTTCCTAATGGTGTTAGTACTTTTTTACCTTTAGACCTTGATTTTATCAATGGTGAAGTGACAGGAACAAGCCAGATTATTTTAAGTGAAAATCGACAACTATTATCGGCTAATTTAACTTCTCAATTGCAATATAAACTAGCAGAGAATCCAGTGGCTGTAAGTTCAATTGTAGGTCAATCGGGTTGGCAAATGAGCTTTTTTATCCCTCAAGAGGAAGTGTTTTTTTTTGAATTTACTAGCTTAATTAATTCACAGTTTACTAGTCAAGTTCCCTATTCCCGAGAAACCATTGTTATTTATTTTTATACCTTACCAATTGGAGCTAGTCTCGTTAACCAAATTATATCTTTTTCCTTAAATACTAAACCTATGATCAGTTCCAATCACCCCGAAATCAATGTAGGTTTATTAGCAATAACCCCAGGATCTGAGTCTTTAGAAATATTAGGAAATAGTAGTCCTTATTTTGCAATTGACGAGATATCTAGTCAACAAGTCAAAGGAGCATTAAAATATTTCCCTGAGCAACCAACTAATTTAACTATTATAGCTTATACTTCTAGTTCCCTTACTAGTTCAAATGATCATATTGTTGTTTCTGAACCATCTCCTAGTTTAGGGATAGTTTTTGCTTGCTTGATTCTAATTATAAGAAAAAGGATTAACAATAAGTAGAGTCGCTACCAAGACTCCTTTATGGAATAATATCAACGTGAGGAAAGGGTTTCGGTGGAACGGTGGAACGGTATTCCTTTCTCCCTCTCCCCACACTCCCCCTCTCCCCCTCCTCACAGGTGTAGGTTTTTGACAATGAGATTCTGGCGAAGGTGAGACAAGGAAGA
>RECR01000100.1 GCA_007693955.1 Gloeocapsa sp. DLM2.Bin57 | reverse complement strand
CAGAGGACTGAAAATCCTCGTGTCGGCGGTTCAAATCCGCCTCCTGGCATTTTATTGTTTTAATGGTTTTATTTAAAAATCGGTGGAATAAATGGTTAGCCGTTCCTACATCACTGGTAAAATTGAGGTGAGGGTTGGATTCAGTAGAAAATAAATTAGTCATTTCACTTAGCTAAAAACCACGGCGAGGTAGTTATCAGAAAAATTTAGTCAAAAACGGTCAATCATCTCTGAAGGTGAAAGACAAGAAGCATACAGCGTAATCTTTGATTCGGTGTAGGAGTATGTCACATAATTATTCATCTACACCAATATCTTCAAACCAAAGAGAAGGATGATTATTGATAAAAGACTCCATCAGGTTTTTACACTCATCTAAGTCTAAATCAATTACCTCTACTTGATGAGATTCGAGAAATTCTCGCGCACCAGGGAAGGTTTTTGACTCTCCCGCGATAACCTTTTTGATGCCAAATTGCACTACAGCACCAGCACAAAGATAACAAGGCATAAGGGTAGAATAGAGGATAGTCTGACGATAACTACCGATTCTTCCCGCGTTACGGAGACAATCAATTTCTGCGTGGGTAACGGGATCACTATCTTGGACTCTCTTATTATGTCCTCTCCCGATAATTTGATTATCCCTGACTAAGACTGATCCTATGGGTATTCCCCCCTCACAGAGACCTTGTTTAGCTTGGGCGATCGCCGCTTCCATAAATTCGTCCATTATTCCACCACCGCGACACATTCTATTTCTACTAAAACATCTTTAGGTAATCTAGATACTTCCACACAAGCTCTCGCAGGTGCTGTATCACTAGGGAAGTATTCACTATAAACTTGATTCATAGCGGTAAAATTAGTTAAATCCGAGAGAAAAACCGTAGTTTTGACCACATCAGACCATTTTGCTCCGGCTGCGATTAAGATAGCCTCGATATTGCTCATAACTTGCTTAGTTTGCTTAGTAATATCATTTTCACCTACTATTATTCCTGTAGAAGGATCTAGAGGAATTTGTCCCGCGAGAAAGACTAAACCTGCTTGAGTTTTAATAGCTTGATTATAAGGTCCTACAGGAGCTGGAGCGTCTTTCGTATTAATTACTTGATTCATAAATTTACCTGATTAAATGAATTAAAGGATCTTGAGCTAACCATCCCATAGGAGTTTGATAGCGTACCTCAAAATGTAAATGAGGTTCCTCCACGTCTGGTGTACCTGTTACTCCCACTGTACCAATTACTTGTCCTGTTTCAACCAGATCACCTGGATCAACCAAGATATTTTGTAAATGAGCGTAACGAGTTTGTAAACCCCCTTGATGGTTAATAATGATCAAGTTACCATAGTTTCCCTCTATTCCTACATAGACCACAGTACCTGCTTCTACAGCTAAAACATTTGTCCCTACATCAGCTAATAAATCTACGCCACTATGAAAGAGTCTTTCGGCTTGACTAGGTTCATCTTGCCAACCATAGGTTAAAATAACAGCAGCCTCTGTAGGTAGAGGATAACCACTTAAGCCAGTGTAATTAAATACTTCTGTAACTTTATCGGGGTGCCAAGTAATCCCTGGGATAAATACTTCTTCCCCCAGGGGTTGACACCCATTAACTTCAAAGAGCAAATCAGCTCTAACACCATAGGCTTCAGCCAGATCTTGCCAACTAGCTAAATCAGGCACAGTAACAATTATACCATTGACGGGAGGGATAATAATATCTGTACCTAGGGGTAAAGAATCTGGAGTTATGTCAGGATTATTCAGAATAATGGTATTAGGAGTCAAATTATATTGCTCCGCGATACTTTCTAGGGTATCTGTTGGGCTAATTTTGTGTCTATTCAAACGGGATAAGATGGGACTAGGACAGAGAGGATCTAGACTTTTCACTGGACTAGGAGTAAGCAAGATTAAGCTTAAACCTAGAGTAAAAAGGAGATATTGATAATTCATGAGAGTTAGAGAACTCGAAGAATACTCGGCGTTTTAATAATAGCTGTAGTTTGTTGAATTTCTCGTAAAGCTTGTTGAAAATCACCTTCTTTAACCTTGTGGGTTATAATGACGATTTCTGCGAGATTGTCTTGACAACCTGTTTGAACCACTGATTCTAGACTAACATTATGTTTACCAAAACAAGTCCCCAATTCCCCTATTACTCCTGGTAAATCTTGAGTAAGAAAACGTCCATAAAAACGAGTAGAAATAGTTTCAGTGGGCATTAAATCACAGTAATCTTGATGAGAACAACTCAATAGAGGGTCTAAAACTTCGGTTTTGCCGCTACTTACCAAAACGCCAACAATATTGAGTATATCAGCTACCACTGCACTAGCAGTAGGACCAGAGCCTGCTCCAGGACCAAAAAACATCACCTGTCCGATGGGGTCTCCTTCCACTAGAATAGCGTTATAAACGTCGTTAATGTTAGCGAGAGGGTGATTGTGAGGAACTAGGGTAGGATGGACTCTCACCTGTAGATTATTAGGAGAATCGCCAGCTTGGGCGATCGCCAATAATTTAATCACAAAACCCAATTTAGCGGCGTATTGGATATCTACGCTATCGATACCTGTAATTCCCTCAGTAAAGATTTCCTCACGTTTAACCCGACGATTAAAAGCTAGAGAAGAGAGAATAGCGATTTTATCAGCTGCGTCTAATCCTTCTACATCTGCGGTAGGATCTGCTTCTGCATAACCGAGACTTTGAGCTTCACTGAGAACTTGATTGAATGCTGTTCCCTCACTACTCATTTTAGTCAAGATATAGTTAGTAGTTCCGTTAACTATACCCATCACACTTGAAATCCGATTAGCACCTAAAGACTGTTTCAGAGGTTCGATAACCGGGATACCACCACCTACCGCACCTTCAATGAGTACATAAACTTTAGCTGCATTAGCTGCGCTGTAGATTTCATCACCATAACGAGCAATTACCGCTTTATTAGCGGTGACGATGTGTTTACCTGCTTGAATAGCTTGGAGAATCAACGATCGCGCTGGCTCTAATCCTCCCAATAATTCTACCACTATATCTATCTCTGGGTCTGTAACTATTGCTTTTAAATCCGTGGTAATTACTGCTGGTGGTAGGGTGATTTTTCTGTCTTTTTCAAGGGATCTCACTCCTACTCGTTTAATCTTAATTTTTGTCAACAGAGGATGACGTCCTGTAGGATTTAGTAATATATCTGCTGTTCCTGTTCCTACAGTTCCCATTCCTAATATACCGATGTTATAGACCACAGTAGTTATCCTTTGCTAAATACCTTATATCAATCTTAGGATATAGTAATAGTAATCATCTTAAAAACCGCTTAGCAGGGTGCTAAAGCGGTAGATAGTTATTTGGTTGTAAACTAGAAATCAATGGCTACGATTAGGATCTCCTGTAAAGGGTTCTACTCCTACATTAGGATAATCATCATGGGTAGGACTAAAAATATCTAATGCAGCTTCGACTAATTTACCAAAGAAGCCAGGTTTTGCTTTCAATTCAGTAATCACCGCATCTACGTGTTCTGGAGCAAATTCATAGCCTTGGGATTGAGCTAAATCAGCTAACTCATGTTGATTATTGACGTTTTGTAATTTTTCTTTAATCTCTTGGTTACCTGCAGCTTCACTTAAAAATTGGCGGACATTTTCCTTAGACATAACAACTACAGTATCTTTAACTACATTTCTATCTTATCAGAAATTGGGTGCTACTATTTTTGTTAAGCTAAAATTAGTCTAATCCAAGTATTGACACCCGATGGTATTTTCTTCGATTATTCGCACCATACAGCGATCGCCTCTTAGTAACGAACTAATCAGTAAACTAGAACAACAATCACCCTTTGCTCTCAATGGCATGTGTCGTTTAGCTAAGGGTTTAATAGCCTCTAGTTTAGCCCAAAAGCAAGAACAGAATTTATGTGTAATTTGTGCTACTATAGAAGAAGCGGGACGTTGGACAGCACAATTAGAAGCTATGGGATGGCAAACTGTACAGTTTTATCCTACCTCAGAAGCATCGCCCTACGACCCCTTTGACCCTGAATCAGAGATGATTTGGGGTCAATTACAAGTATTAGCAGATTTACAACAAAACCAAGCAAGTAGAGCCATTATCGCTACGGAAAAAGCTTTACAACCTCATCTCCCCCCTGTAGCTATTTTACAGCAATATTTTCTTAACCTAGAAAAAGGGACTCAATGGAAAAGTCAAGAATTAGAAAGTAAATTAGTAGAATTAGGCTTAGAAAGAGTCTCTCTAGTAGAAACAGAAGGACAATGGAGTAGAAGAGGTGATATCTTAGATATCTTCCCCGTATCCGCCGAATTACCTGTAAGATTAGAATGGTTTGGGGATGAATTAGAACAAATCAGAGAATTTGACCCCACCACACAAAGATCTCTAGATACTTTAGAACAGGTTTTATTAACTCCTACCAGTTTTGCACCGATTATCAGCGCAGCTTTAACAGCAACTCAACAGGAAAAATTATTGACAGCAGCAGAAAGAGAAGCTATCACTAGAGGAGAATATCCTGAAGGAATGAGACGTTATCTAGGGGTAGCTTTTACTCAACCTGCTTCCCTTCGAGATTATTTAGCAGCAAATACCTTACTAGTAATCGATGAACCCGAACAATGTCAAGCCCATAGCGATCGCGCTTTAAAACAATGGGAACTTCAATGGGAATTTCAACCCTATCTTAATAAGCTTCACCATAGCTTCACAGAGATTGTTAATAATCTTGAACTACCCCAACTCTACTTCAGGGAATTAATTAGCGAAGATATACAAGGGTTAAACCTCCAGACTCGCCCTCTCCCAAGTACTCCCCATCAATTTGCTAAACTAGCAGAACTATTAAGGGGTAAACGAGAAGCTTATAATAGCATTCGATTAGAACAATACCCTAAATGGGTAATTTCTGCCCAACCTATGCGCTCAGTGTCTTTATTACAAGAGCATGACTGTACTGCTACTTTTGTGGCTAATCCCCGCGATTACCCGGCGATCGATAAATTAATCACTCAACGTATCCCTATAGGGCTAAAATACGCGGGAATGGCGGAATTAGAAGGCTTTATTCTACCGAGTTTCCGTATTGCTGTCATTACCGATCGCGAATTTTTCGGACAACATAGCTTAGCCACACCAAGTTATATCAGAAAACGCCGACGCGCTGTCTCTAAACAAGTAGATCTCAATAAACTTGTTCCAGGAGATTACGTCGTACATAAAACCCATGGAATCGGTAAGTTTTTAAAGTTAGAGAGTTTAGCAACTAGAGAATATCTAGTCATTGAATACGCCGATGGTTTATTAAGAGTACCCGCAGACTCTTTAGATGTGGTCTCTCGTTATCGACAAACCAGTAATAAACCCCCAGAATTACATAAAATGTCGGGTAAAACCTGGCAAAACACGAAAAATAAAGTCCGTAAATCCGTTAAAAAATTAGCGGTTGATTTACTGAAATTATACGCACAACGCGCCCAATCTACAGGTTATATTTATCCTGAGGATCAACCCTGGCAACGAGAATTAGAAGATTCTTTCCCCTATCAAGTTACTCCTGACCAAATTAAAGCGATTCTTGATGTTAAAAGAGATTTAGAAAGCGATCGCCCGATGGATCGTCTCATCTGTGGAGATGTAGGATTTGGTAAAACAGAAGTAGCGGTTAGAGCTATCTTTAAAGTAGTGAGTTCAGCTAATAAACAAGTAGCTTTTCTCGCACCTACTACTATTTTAACCCAACAACACTATCACACCCTGAAAGAAAGATTTGCACCCTACCCAATTAATATAGGTTTACTCAACCGTTTTCGCACCAACACAGAAAAAAAGGAGATTCTAGCCAAACTAGCCACAGGAGAACTAGATATAGTCGTAGGAACACAACAATTATTAGCTAAAAACGTCCAATTCCGAGATTTAGGACTATTAGTCATAGACGAAGAACAAAGATTTGGAGTCAATCAAAAAGAGAAAATCAAAGAAATGAAAACTCAACTCGATGTACTGACTCTAAGTGCAACTCCTATCCCTCGAACCCTCTATATGTCTCTCTCAGGAGTGCGAGAAATGAGTTTAATCACCACTCCTCCTCCCTCCCGTCGTCCCATTAAAACCCATCTCTCACCCTATAACCCCGAAGTAATTAAAAACGCCATACGCAATGAGTTAGATAGGGGAGGTCAGATTTTCTACGTTGTCCCTAGAGTAGAGGGAATAGAAGAAATTGCAGGTCAAATTAGGGAAATGATACCAGGAATACGCTGTTGTATCGCCCATGGTCAAATGCAGGAAGCAGAGTTAGAAGCGACAATGTTAGCTTTTAATGATGGGGAAGCAGATTTATTATTATGTACCACCATTATTGAATCGGGTTTAGATATCCCTAGAGTAAATACTATTATCGTCGAAGAAGCTCACCGTTTCGGTTTATCTCAACTCTATCAATTACGGGGAAGGGTAGGGCGATCGGGTGTACAAGCTCACGCTTGGTTATTATATGAGCAAGAGAAACTGACTGATACCGCTCGTCAACGTCTGCGCGCTTTACAAGAATTTACCCAACTAGGCTCAGGATACCAATTATCTGTACGTGATCTGGAAATTCGCGGTGTCGGTAATCTCCTCGGTGCAGAGCAATCGGGACAAATGGAGGCGATTGGCTTTGATTTATACATGGAAATGCTCAACGAAGCGATTAAAGAAATCCAGGGACAAGAAATACCCCAAGTAGAAGAAACTCAAATTGATTTAGCTTTTACTGCTTTTATCCCCGCAGATTATATCCCCGATTTAGAACAAAAAATGGCGGCTTATCGGGCGATCGCCTCGGCTAACTCACCTCAAGAATTAACCCAAATCGCCGCAGATTGGAGCGATCGCTATGGTATCTTACCTTCTCCTGTGCAACAATTATTACAGGTAATGGAGTTAAAACAATTGGGTAAATCCCTAGGTTTTGCTAGAATTAAGCTAGAAGGTAAACAGAATGTAGTCTTAGAAACTCCCATGGCAGAACCGGCTTGGAAGTTATTAGCACAAAATTTACCTAATCATCTCCAGAGTCGTTTTGTTTATACCGATAAAAAAGTTGTAGTTAGGGGTTTAGGAATGCTCAAACCCCAACAACAGTTAGAAACTCTGGGAGAATGGTTTAAACTTTTAGCCCAAAATACCCTAAACCTGTAGCTGCATCATTTTTTCTACAGCTTCGACGATTTGTTCTGGTTGAATAATCGTCAGTCTTTCTAATGTTCCGTTATAGGGAGTAGGTATATCTTGAGAAGAGAGACGTAATGGGGGTGCGTCTAATTCATCGAATAATTGCTCATTAATCAAAGCGATTAATTCTGCACCTACACCCCCTGTTTTCATACATTCTTCCACAATAATCACGCGGTGAGTTTTGCGGATGGATTCCCCGATGGTTTGCATATCGATGGGTTTAAGGGAGATTAAATCAATAATTTCAGGATCATAACCTCTTTTTTCCATCTCTTTAACTGCTTGTAAACAATGATGGCGCATCCGTGAATAGGTTAACAAGGTAACGTCTCGACCTTTTTTCACGATTTCAGCACGATCTAAAGGTAGTAAATATTCTGTCTCTGGTAAGGTTTCTTTTAAGTTGTACAATAACACGTGCTCAAAAAATAACACTGGGTTATCATCTCTAATCGCTGATTTGAGTAACCCTTTACCATTGTAGGGAGTAGAACAAGCTACTATTTTTAAACCAGGTACAGCGTGGAAATAGGCTTCTAGGCGTTGGGAATGTTCCGCACCCAATTGACGACCTACCCCACCTGGTCCTCTAATCACCATGGGAATCTTAAAATTACCACCAGAAGTATAACGTAACATACCGGCATTATTAGCAATCTGGTTAAAAGCTAATAACAGAAAACCCATGTTCATTCCTTCGATAATTGGTCTCAAACCCGTCATCGCAGCCCCAACGGCTAAACCTGTAAAGCTATTCTCGGCGATGGGTGTATCTAATAAGCGTAAGTCGCCGTATTTTTTGTACAAGTCTTTGGTGACTTTATAAGAACCACCATAATGTCCTACGTCTTCTCCTAGGACAAAAACGCGATCGTCTCGCGCCATTTCTTCATCAATTGCCTCACGAAGAGCGTTAAAGAATAGAGTTTCTGCCATATTATTACACTTTAGAGCAAAGCTTATCATATCATAACTCGATCTCTTCGTACAGGTTTTAGGTTTTAGGGGTTATTATGACTATATATCATACTTCCATCTCCCCCATCTCCTCACACTTCCCTATTCCCTCTTGCTATAATAGACTTGTTTATTAGTTAACAAAAATGGACTTATTTACAGCAATTGAAACCAGAAGATCGATTAAACATTACGATCCTCAACATCAGATGAGCGAGGAGGAAATCGAAAAACTGTTTAGTCATGTTATTCTCTCCCCAACTTCTTTTAACATTCAGAATTGGCGTTTTGTTATAGTACAAAATCCTGAACTTAAAGCACAAATTAGAGCAGTATCATGGGATCAAGCACAGGTTACTGACGCTTCTATTGTAGTTTTACTTTGTGCCGATCTCAAGGCTTGGGCAAAAGATACCCAACGCTATTGGATTAACACTCCTGAAGCAGTACAACAGCAGATAGTACCCATGATTGGTCAATTTTATCAGGGTAAAGAGTTATTACAAAGAGATGAAGCTATGCGCTCCTGTGGAATAGCGGGACAAACTCTGATGTTAACAGCTAAAGCTATGGGTTATGATACTTGTCCCATGATTGGTTTTGATCCCGTAGCAGTAGCTAAGATTATTAACCTACCAGAAGATCATGTCATTAGCTTTATGATTACTGTTGGTAAACCCCTTAAACCTGCGCGTCCTCGTAGTGGACAATTACCTTTAACTGAGGTTATCGTTAGAGATAGTTTCAAATAGAGAAAAGGGAAGTGTGGTTCGTGTAGGGAGTAGTAAGTAGTAAGTATAATATATAGTCATAAGATCACCGTTCCACCGTTCCACCGTTCCACCGTTCCATCGAACAATGCACAATATTTTAATTCTAGGAGCAAGTCAAGGTATTGGTTTAGGATTCGTCCAACAATTACTCAATCAACCCAATACTAACAAAATCTACGCTAGTTATCTACATCTAGAATCAGCTACAGAGTTATTAAATTTAGAGAAAGAATATCCAACTAAACTCTACTGTTTACAGTTAGATATCACCGATGAATCTCAGTTAACTAAAGCTGTTACTAATATTAGTGCTCAAGTTACCCAACTTCATCTGGTGATTAACTGTGTTGGTATTCTTCACGATGATACCTTACAACCTGAAAAAAACCTCAGACAAATTAATAGCGCTAATTTGCTCAAATATTTTCAAGTTAATAGCATTGGAGGAGTACTTTTAGCTAAGCATCTCCTTCCTTTACTACGTCATCCTAATAAAAGTGTTTTAGCCACTATTTCTGCTAAGGTAGGTAGTATCGGTGATAATCAACTTGGGGGTTGGTATGGTTACCGCGCTTCTAAAGCTGCACTCAATATGCTCATGCGCAATGTTTCTATAGAATATGCTCGCAGTAGCCCTAAAACTATTGTAGTTTTACTTCACCCAGGTACAACCGATACTAAACTCTCTCAACCTTTCCAGAAAAATGTACCCCCAGAGAAGTTGTTTAGCAAAGAACGCACCGCTAGTCAATTATTAACAGTAATCTCAGGATTAACTGAATCTGATAGCGGTAAATTCTTCTCTTGGGATGGTACTATTTTACCTTGGTAACATTTGAGTTCG
Organism: Gloeocapsa sp. DLM2.Bin57; assembly: GCA_007693955.1. Classification (NCBI taxonomy): domain Bacteria; kingdom Bacillati; phylum Cyanobacteriota; class Cyanophyceae; order Chroococcidiopsidales; family Chroococcidiopsidaceae; genus Gloeocapsa; species Gloeocapsa sp. DLM2.Bin57. Next base: position 10,635 of record RECR01000100.1, on the reverse strand, counting down.
GTTTTGGGTTTTAAGGGTTAGATATTAGGTGGAACGGAATTCCTTTCTGCGGAATTCTCCGAAGTCTCCCCATCTTCCCCTCTCTTGGCTATTCCCTCTTCCCTGGTAAGGCTAATTCTACTACTTTACCAATAACAGCGATCGCTGGTGCTTCAAATTGAGTCTCGGCGATTTGTGTTGTTATCGTTGCTAAAGTTCCGAATAACTCCTCTTGTTGGGGAGTAGTTCCCCATCTTACCAAAGCAATAGGTGTATCTAGGGATAATCCCCCTTGGTTTAATTCTCTGATAATTGTCTCTAGGTTATGGATACCCATATAAATCACTAAGGTTTCTGAACCACGGGCGATCGCTTCCCAATTTACCTCTGGTCGATATTTCCCCACTGCTTCATGCCCTGTGACAAAAGTAACTGATGAGCTATAATCTCTGTGGGTAACTGGTATCCCCGCATAAGCAGGAGCAGCTATACCAGAGGTTACGCCAGGTACTACTTCGACAGGAACACCAGCACCAATTAAATCCTGCATTTCTTCTCCCCCTCTTCCAAACACAAAGGGATCACCACCTTTAAGACGTACCACGATGGGATAGGTATGCGCTTTTTCTATCAGTATTTGACTTGTTTCTGATTGCAACTTAGAATGTCTTCCCCGTCTCTTTCCTGCGTTAATTTTTTCCGCACTCGGGTTAATCATCCTTAAAATTCCTTCACTGACTAAAGCGTCATAAATCACTACATCAGCGCATTCTAATAAGGTTTTACCCTTAAGGGTGAGTAAACCAGGATCACCTGGACCTGCACCTACTAAATATACTTTACCTAGACAGGTTGTCTTCATACTTTTTGCAATATATTCGTGATAAGCTTGGCTAAATTTGGGTTTGCGCCTAAAGGTTTACCAATAGAGAAATTAATGTTAGGAAATTGTTGCTCTAACCGTTGAATTTGAGTAGTGATCGCCTCAGTAATTTTACCTTCAAATAACACATAGGGAACGATAGTAATTAATTCTTTTCCTTCTGTCATTAACTTTTCTACTTGTGTTTCTAGACTAGGAGAAATAAAACTATAAGCAGCTACAGCACCTACTTTTTGTGCTTGTTTTTCTACTTCTTGATTAGCAGTCTGTAAACGACTACCATGGGCTAGTAAAATTTTACCTTGATAGGGTAAGCTGGGGTATTCTTGTTGCACTAACTCAACTATTCCCTGATAACTTCCTAGGTGAGAACAGATATTGAGGTTTATTTTTGTTCCTAATTGATTTTGAGCTTCAGCTACAGCAGTTGGAATATCTACTTGTACGTGTACTCCTGTTGCTAATAACATGGGGATGATATTTATTTTCTCTATTCCTTCTGCAATTGCTATTAATCCTAATTGATAAATCCTTTCTGTGAGGGAAACCTCAGCTAATTCTAAATCAGCAGCTTCTACCAAAGGAGGTTTAGACAATAACAACGTACCCCCTGTATTTCCTTGAGATACGCACAATAAACTATTCAGAGACGTCTTCACTAATTTAGTTAGCTCTTCGCTACCTCTTTGCGCTCTTACATCTCTACTACCGTGAAAAACCAATACATAAGCTGAGTTGATTGTCAAGGTTTTTAACCAAAAGTTAACAACTATATTTTAATATAATTTAACTCAGCTCGAAATTTTGTATCGGATTAATCTTTTTCAAGTTAGATAGATACAGAGAATAACGCTAGTTCCCATAAACAAAACTAAGCTTAAAATAGTTTGTCGTAGTCTTTTGAGAGTAGGGTTGACCTGATGAGTAACGATTAGGCGATCGCGTACCAAAACTTCTGTAGGTTTAGACCAGGTTTGTCCATCATACCACCCCGACTCTTCATAGGAAATAGTTTCTTGATTTAATCTATTGCCAACATAAGACCAACCGAGATATAATTGTACAGTAGCTAGCAAGACAAATAGACAAGCTCCCGCAGCACCACTTAAGGTAAAGACTAAGGTTTTTTTCCCTGGAGGAAAACTCGCTGCGGCGATTGGTCCTGCGATTAAATAACCCCAAGCCCAGATCCAGGCTAATTTACGTAGATAACTAATTAAATCTAACTGTCCCCAATTAAAAAACCAAGCATTTTTTAACTGTTCATATTCATTAACGGGTAACTGTTCATTAGGAACAGGACAAACCTTGAGAGAAGATTCTTTCATAATCTTAGGCTGGAAATTCTTTTAAATCTGCTTGATAATTAAATTGTTGCGCGTGACCCCAAAATGCCTCTAAACTATAGTATTCTCGCTCTTGAGGTAAAAAGATATGTACGATAACATCGCCATAGTCGTGAATAATCCAACTAGACTCTACTTGTCCTGATGTGCGTATCGGTAATTTGTTAAATTCTTGTTGGATCTTATCTTCAATTGAATCAGAAATAGCTCGTAATTGTGCTTTAGAAAAACCAGTCATAATCACAAAATAATCCGTTAGGTAAGATAATTCCCCTACGTCTAACAAGACGATGTTTTCAGCTTGGCGATCGTCTGCTGCTGCTGCTATTGTCCAAGCTAGGGTTTTAGCAGAGAGTTCAGTTACAGAATTGATTTGAGAAAGAGATTGACGTTGATTGGTCATGCAGTTCTTAATTAGGGTAGTAATTTATTCATCTTAACAAAAGTCATAGGCAAGGGAAGACATCAGCTTATTAAAGTTTTAAAATCGGTTTCACTTAGTTGGGGAATGTTTAGTTGCTTAGCTTTAGCTAATTTTGAACCAGGATTTTCTCCTACTACTATATAATCTGTTTTCTGACTTACTGAGTTAGTAACTTTCCCTCCTGCTTGTTCAATTAATTTTTGTGCGTGATTACGGCTAAAATTAGGGAGTGTACCTGTAATTACTAAGGTTTTACCTGCTAAAGGTTTTGGTTGGGTTGTTTGTGCTAGTTGAGATGCTAGTTGCAATCCCGCAGTTTCTAAGGATTCAATCAGTTTTTGGTGACTAGATTGTTGAAACCAATGCACTATATCTGTAGCTATTTCGACTCCTAGACCGTGAATCAGGGTGATTTCTTCTAAAGATGCTTGAGCTAATGCTGTGACTGTAGGAAATTGTTTAGCTAATAATTCAGAGGTGACTAATCCTACCTGGGGTATCCCTAAACCATAGAGTACTTTTGACCAGGGTTGTTGTTTAGATTTCTCGATCGCTGTTATTAATTTAGTAGCTGATTTCTCTCCCATTCTCTCTAAAGAAGCTATATCTGTCACCGTTAATTGGTATAAGTCAGCTATAGAAGTGACTAACTTACTATTAATCAAAGCGATAACTACTTTTTCCCCTAAACCTTTAAGATCGAGAGCATTAGACCAATGCAGAATACTACCGCGCAAAATACCTGGACAAGCTTGATTGACACAACGAGTCACCGCTTCTGTAGGGATACGTACTAGCATTGTTCCACATTCGGGACACTCTTTAGGCATTTGATAAGGTATAGTATCAGGTGGTCTTAATTCGCTGATTACCCTCACTATTTCCGGGATGATTTCTCCTGCTTTGCGAATGACTACTGTATCTCCTATCCTAATATCTAATTCAGCTAGGCGATCGCTGTTATGTAAAGTCGCCCTTTGTACTGTTGTACCCCCTAATTCTACTGCTGACATAATCGCCATTGGGGTTACTGCACCTGTTCTACCCACATTGACTATGATATCTTTAACTATGGTAGAGACTGTTTCTGCGGGATATTTTAAGGCGATCGCCCATCGAGGAAATTTATGGGTAAAACCTAACTCTTTTTGGCAATGATAATTATTAACTTTTACCACCACTCCATCGGTAAGGTAGGGTAAATCATCTCGATTAACTTCCCATTCTTGATAATAATTAGCTACTTCTGCTAAAGAATGACAGAGACGACGATGAGGATTAACCAGAAAACCCAACTCTTGGAGAGAGTTAAGAGAATCCCATTGAGTAGTAAGATCTTCTGTAGGTAGATGGAGAGTATAAGGGAAAAAACTTAGACGTCTTTGAGCTACTATCCTAGCATCTAGTTGACGTAATGTCCCCGCGGTAGCGTTACGAGGATTAGCAAAAAGAGACTCTCCTTCTTTAAGTCTTTGTTGATTGATTTGCGCAAAAGTAGTCAAGGGTAAAAAAGCTTCTCCCCTGACTTCTACTAAAGGTGGGGGGGAATCTAGGTTAAGACGTAAAGGAATAGCATTAATGGTACGTATATTAGAAGTTATATCTTCACCAACTTTCCCGTCACCACGAGTCACACCCCTAATTAATATACCATGTTCATAGGTAAGAGCGATCGCCGCACCATCAATTTTTAATTCACAAACGTAACTTAACTCAGAGGGGTTGAGTTGTTTACTGATTCTTGTTTCCCATTGGGATAACTCCTGGAGATTAAAGGCATTTTCTAGACTATAGAGAGGGATATTATGTTTAACAGAGATAAACTGACTCGCGGGTTGATCTCCTACTCTTTGAGTTGGACTATCCGGAGTGATCAACTCAGGGTATTCTGTTTCTAAGGTTTGCAATTCTCGGTATAATTGATCATATACGGAGTCTTCCATAATAGGAGCATCTAGGACATAATAAGCATAGGCAGCTTTTGTCAGGGTTTGCCTAAGTGTACTTACTTTTTCTGGGATCTCTCTACTAATCTGATTCATGCTGTGATAGTCGCAGATAGATAAGCTGCTGTTGACTCTACTAAAGATATAGCATTTTCATACAGCATTCTAGTTGGTCCAATAATCGCTACACTTCCTAGGGGTAAATCTCCCTTATGATAAAGAGATGATACTATACTACAATTACGCATTGGTTCTAGATTATTTTCTGATCCTATTTTAATCCTCACCTTAGTTTTACCAACAGAGTATGGAGAAGTCGCAAAAATCAGCGGACAAATTTGTTCTTGTTGTTTTTCTAGTAAATCAAACAACATTTGACTAGCTTCTGGTTGGGAAAACTCTGGTTGACGCAGTAATTCAGCAATACCATGAAATACCAGAGAATAAGAAGACTTTAAATGGTTTTCTGAGATATTTTGCAGTAATTGGGCTAAAAAATCGGTATATTGTTTAAATTCATGGTCTAAGTCTTCCCAGTCAAGGTTAGGAAGTTGCGAGAGATATTTACCCTTGAGTTTATGATTAAGAAAATTAGAGAGAATTTGTAGTTCACTCTCGCTAAAACTATCTTGATTAACTGAGTCAATGACAAAAGATTGGGTTTGATAAGCGTCAGTGACGATGATTAAGATAATTTGTTGAGATTCGGTCAACAATAATTGTAAATGACGTAATTGATTAGTTTGGGGAATAGTCACCAAAGCGATATAACCACTAACCGAAGCTAGGAATTTAGCAGCTTTAGTCATTAACGCTTCAAAACTCCAAGTTTGCTGTTTCAGGTGTTTTTCTAATGACTTTTCGATATTTTGGGCTGATTTTTGGTCAAGAGTAATTAATTTATCCACATAAATACGGTAACCTTCATCAGAAGGGATTCTTCCCGCTGAAGTATGGGGTTGATAAAGTAATCCCGCTTTCTCAAGATGACCCATTACATTACGAATCGTAGCTGAACTTACACTAAAATCGTACTCTTCAATCAAGGTTTTTGAACCCACGGGCTCAGCAGTAGCTATATAGTGTTTAATGGTAGCTTTGAGGATGTTTCTATGTCTTTCGGTGAGTTGATGTTGAACAGACATTATTAAAAAGAAGATTTTATAATTGTTTTTGTTGTTAGTATAGCTTGAGTTTAGTCATTGTATGATCAACACGCCCTAGTCTGATATGATTAATAGGGTGTGATAATTACGGCGATTTGAGCCAATATGATTAGAGAATTAAATGATCGTTTTAGTCAAGCTTTGGGTAAAGCTTTTGGTCAAGAAATTATTCCTACAGACCCACTGGTAGTAGTAGCTAGTAATCCTAAATTTGGCGACTATCAGTGTAATGTTGCTTTATCTTTAACTAAAGTATTGGGCAAAAAACCACAGGAAATCGCCCAAAAAATCATTGAAGAATTAGAAATCACTGATATCTGTCTCCCTCCTACTATAGCAGGTCCTGGCTTTATTAATCTCACCCTTCAACCAGATTATCTCAGCACAAAATTACTAAAAATATATCAAGATAGCGATCGCCTCGGTGTGGAAATCTCTCAACCTCAACAACGAGTAGCGCTAGACTTTTCTAGTCCTAATATAGCTAAAGAAATGCACGTAGGACATTTGCGATCGACAATTATTGGTGACTGTTTAGCACGTATCCTCAGCTTTAGAGGTCACCAAGTGTTACGTCTTAATCACGTAGGTGATTGGGGTACACAGTTTGGTATGTTAATTGCTTATCTACGAGAAGCTTATCCAGAAGCGTTAGTCAAACAAGACGCACTCATGATTGGTGATTTAGTAACTTTCTATAAACAAGCCAAACTACGGTTTGATGAAGATGAAAACTTTCGAGAAACTTCCCGTCAAGAAGTAGTTAAACTTCAATCGGGAGTAGAAGATACTCGTCGCGCTTGGGAGTTATTATGTGAACAATCCCGACGAGAATTTCAAGTTATCTATGATTTACTAGATATTGAATTAGTAGAAAGAGGAGAATCTTTTTATAATCCCTTTTTAGCTGATATCATCGAGTTATTAAGTGCTAAAAACCTTTTAACCGTTGATAATGGTGCTAAATGCGTCTTTTTAGAAGGATTTACCAATAAACAGGGTGAGCCTTTACCTCTGATTGTCCAAAAATCCGACGGAGGATATAATTACGCTACCACAGATTTAGCAGCTCTACAATATCGTATCCGAGAAGATAAAGCTAATAGAATTATTTATGTAACAGATATGGGACAAGCGAACCACTTCGCCCAATTCTTCCAAGTAGCAAAACGCGCGGGTATTCTCCCAGAAAATGTAGAAGTAGTTCATGTTCCCTTTGGTTTAGTATTGGGAGGAGACGGGAAAAAAATTAAAACCCGATCAGGAGAAACAGTCAGGTTGCGAGATTTATTAGATGAAGCGATCGCGCGATCGCGTCAAGACTTAGTTAACAGATTAACCCAAGAAGGACGTCAAGAAACGACAGAATTTATCGAAAATGTTGCCAAAGTCATCGGAATTAGTGCGGTCAAATACGCAGATTTAAGTCAAAATCGCACTAGTAATTATGCTTTTAGTTATGATAAAATGCTTGCTCTTCAAGGTAACACTGCGCCTTATTTACTTTATGCTTACGTAAGAGTACAAGGTATAATTCGTAAAGGTAATATTGATTTTAAGCAACTACCAGAAAATATAGATATTATCTTAGAACAACCCTCAGAACAAAATTTAGCTAAACATCTTCTTCAATTTAGTGATCTATTAGCAGAAGTCGAAAAAGAATTATTACCCAATCGATTGTGTCAATACTTATTTGAATTAAGTCAAAAATTCAACCAATTTTATGATCAATGTCCAGTTTTACAAGCAGAAGAAAATATCAGAATTTCTCGTCTTTTACTCTCAGAAATAACCGCAAGAACTTTAAAAATAGGTTTATCTTTACTAGGAATTCCTGTACTAGATAGACTATAAAAGGTTTGACTAAATATCATCAGGATTAATCCCTAAACTACGCAATTTAGCTTCTAATTTTTTAGCTTTCTCTTCAGGAGTCAAATAACGCTTACCCTCACTATCATACCAATACAACCATTCTCTTTCAATTCCCTGGAAACTCCCCCTATCCTTACCTATTCCTAACCCTATCTCTGGTAACCATATAGGTGTTTCTTGATTTAACAACTCATACTTACCCTGATTCAGTTTATATACCTCTAGAGAAGGTTTACGTTTACGTAAAGGATTATAAATCACATAATATAAAATGCCAATTTCTGCGTATAATTCCTTCTTAAGAGTATATTCACCCCGTCGAGTTTGAGAAACTACCTCTAGAGTCAAAGTAGGAATAACCAATTCTTCCCATAGCACATAAGAGAGACGTAAATCATGATCAATGATTCTAGGTACACCCAAAGCTAAAAAACCATCAGGAACAATTACCTTAGTTGGGTCATCCGTAGAATAATAGATACCCATATCTAAACCGAAAAACCAGTGAAAATCCTCAGACCAAATAAAAGCGAGAATAACCTTAAGTAAATGAGGAATCAGGTCTTGTAATTCATTATCCACAGGAGTATCATCAGAATCGGGTAAATCTTCTGCACTCGGAAGACAACTTAAGGGATTATAATCCAAAATCATGGTTAGGAATTGAGAACCTACTCTTAGCATTATAAAATATTTTCCCTAGGTTGTGATTAAACCCTCTCTTGATTAAATTGCATTTTACTTTCAAATAGACATATTTTATTACATTCATACTTTTTAGCATAATACATAGCAGTATCCCCTTGTTTCAAAAGCTCGTTAACACTTTCAATCCCATCGGGGAAAAGAGCAATGCCAATACTAGCACCGATGATCACTTCTTGTTGTTCTAACATAAAAGGAACAGTAAGTGAAGTAAGAATTTTCTCAGCAATATTTTGACTCAGAAGAGCAGCTATCTCCTGTTGATATGATAACTCTGGCAACAGGATCACAAACTCGTCTCCCCTAAAACGTGCTACCATATCTGTCTGACGTAGAGATTGTTGAAGACGCATTGCGACTTGAGGAAGTAAGAGATCGCCAAAATCATGACCACAAGAATCATTAATAGTCTTAAAACGATCTAAATCGATAAATAACAACGCTCCGTAGTGGTAAGAACGTTTAGCAAGGGCGAAGGTATTCTCTAGGTGTTCTAAAAGGAGATAACGATTAGGTAGATTAGTCAGGGAGTCATAATATGCCAGATAGTGGATTTGTGCCTCAGCAAGCTTTCTTTCAGTAATATCACGTGCCAACCACAGAAGGGTATCTTCTTGGTCATAAAGTCCTTTGACCTGGGTAACTGAGAGTGCCAATGTTCGTTTATCTCCGTTACCTTTATTAATAAATACTTCCCAGTCATCGCTTTGGTTGAGAGTTAAAAGCAGGGTTTGGAAGAGTTGGCGATTAGATTCATGAATCAACACCATTAGAGGTTTATTGATTAAATAAGATTTAGGAATAGAGAATAACTCAGCTGCTGCTTGATTGGCTTGGTAAATTTTTCCTTGTCGATTAGTAACCAGATATCCATCTGGTGCTAGTTCAAATAAAACTTGGTAATTTTGACGTTCTAATTCAACCTGATGTCTAGCTGCTATTAATTGTTGATTTTGCTGACGTAGTTCTTCTTGTGAGGTTTGTAATTCTTCTAAAACAAAGAGAAGCTCTCTAAGGGCATCCTCCACTAGTTCTGGTTGTACAGGCGACTCAGTAGCACGCTGACGCAAGAGCAAAGCTCGTTGATATACGGCTTCTATTTCTGAGAATATGTCCATTTTGTTACCTTAGTCATAAAGGTTTAATTAGCCCTTATGTCTCAATTGTAGAACAAAAATCATATTTATGAATACTACAGAAACTATGCTAGGCTTTGCCGTATCTATGTAGTAATCACCTTATTCTTATCCTCAATGATTAAATTGCATTTTACTTTCAAATAGACATACTTTATTACGTCCACAAATCTTAGCATAGGACATAGCAGTACCTCCGTGTTTCAAAAGCTCGTTAACACTTTTAATCCCATCGGGGAAAAGAGCAATGCCAATATTAGCACCGATGATCACTTCGTGTTGTTCTAACATAAAAGGAACAGTAAGTGAAGTAAGAATTTTCTCAGCAATATTTTGACTCAGAAGAGCAGCTATCTCCTGTTGATATGATAACTCTGGCAACAGGATCACAAACTCGTCTCCCCTAAAACGTGCTACCATATCTGTCTGACGTAGAGATTGTTGAAGACGCATTGCGACTTGAGGAAGTAAGAGATCGCCAAAATCATGACCACAAGAATCATTAATAGTCTTAAAACGATCTAAATCGATAAATAACAACGCTCCGTAGTGGTAAGAACGTTTAGCAAGGGCGAAGGTATTCTCTAGGTGTTCTAAAAGGAGATAACGATTAGGTAGATTAGTCAGGGAGTCATAATATGCCAGATAGTGGATTTGTGCCTCAGCAAGCTTTCTTTCAGTAATATCACGTGCCAACCACAGAAGGGTATCTTCTTGGTCATAAAGTCCTTTGACCTGGGTAACTGAGAGTGCCAATGTTCGTTTATCTCCGTTACCTTTATTAATAAATACTTCCCAGTCATCGCTTTGGTTGAGAGTTAAAAGCAGGGTTTGGAAGAGTTGGCGATTAGATTCATGAATCAACACCATTAGAGGTTTATTGATTAAATAAGATTTAGGAATAGAGAATAACTCAGCTGCTGCTTGATTGGCTTGGTAAATTTTTCCTTGTCGATTAGTAACCAGATATCCATCTGGTGCTAGTTCAAATAAAACTTGGTAATTTTGACGTTCTAATTCAACCTGATGTCTAGCTGCTATTAATTGTTGATTTTGCTGACGTAGTTCTTCTTGTGAGGTTTGTAATTCTTCTAAAACAAAGAGAAGCTCTCTAAGGGCATCCTCCACTAGTTCTGGTTGTACAGGCGACTCAGTAGCACGCTGACGCAAGA
>RECR01000099.1 GCA_007693955.1 Gloeocapsa sp. DLM2.Bin57 | reverse complement strand
TAATTAAAAAAGTGGGGATGGGCATCGCCTCACTCAAAAACGGTCAATCATCTCTGAAGGTGAAAGACAAGAAGCCTACAGCGTAATCTTTGATTCGGTGTAGGAGTATGTCACTAATCCTCATGATGGCAAATCGGCTAAATTTGTTAATGATACGGGTATGGCGATCGTTGATTTTGGTTTGTGTAGCGCTATCCGAGAAGCGATCGCTCAGAATCAACCAGGAGGGTTTTACCGTGTTCAAGCTATCTTTGATTGTGACTATTACTATAATAGTGCTACAGAATTGGTAACCTTTGTAGATAACCACGATATGCCCCGCTTTTTGAGTATTAATAGTAATTGGGATAAACTAGAATTGGCGATCGCCCTGATTATGACTAGTCGGGGTATTCCCTGTCTCTACTATGGTACAGAACAATATCTCCACAACGATACTAATGGTGGTAATGACCCCTATAATCGCCCTATGATGGAATATTGGGACACCAATACCGATTTATATCAAATGGTGCAGAAACTCTCTCAATTGCGTCAAAATAACCCCGCAGTCTCTCGGGGAAGTCATGAACCTAAATATGTCAGCGAGAATGTTTATGCTTATCTACGTCGTTACCGCGAGAATCGTTGTTTAGTCATTATGAATAAGGGTTACTCTACCACTATTAACCTAGAAAATCCCGAATTACCCGACGGTAACTATACTTGTTTGCTCACAGGGAGAACTCTTACTCTGCAAAATAATTATTTTGGTGGTTTATATCTAGCTGAAAATGAATGTCTCGTACTTAGTTGCACAGGTCAACCTCTAGAGGCTAAAATGATTGTCAGAGCACAATTAAACGGTGTGCAAACCCAAATCGGAGAAAGAATCGTAGTCACAGGAGATTGTCCCGAATTAGGTAATTGGGATCTAGATCAAGCCTATGGACTGGAGTATATCAATAAAAATACCTGGTTTGGGGAGATACCTTTTAATGAAAGCGCAGGAAAAGCGATCGCCTATAAATACGCTTTAGTTACTTCTTGGGGTGATCCTCGACGGGAAAATATCCAAAGTCGTCGTTGGATTCTCGCTAATCAAGGTATCGTTAAATGGCGCGATCGTTGGATGTTTTAATTATTAAAAAAAAGAGATAAAAGAAAATTGATTCTATTTACCTCTATTATCAACAATAGCTTACCAAAAATGTAAAATATTAACTAGCTACACCGTTAAAGGTTCATGAGTGTAGCAGTTTTTTGGACAAATACGGGAACATGCTTGACAACCTATACAATATTGAGGGTTAGCCACAGTCATAACCTTACGTTCGATTTCGTCGTCATCCTCATCCTCAACGAATTCGCCATCTTCATTTAAAGCGCTTAAACTAAGGACATTTTGACCACAGACTTTAAAACAGCGACCACAACCAATACATTTCTCTAGATCGATAGATTGAGCGAAGCGTGGTTCCCAAGTAGTACCAGCAAAGGTTAAACCAGTTAAAGTAGACATAAAATGTGTTCTCCTGAACTAATAAGTAAACAATTTTTTTAGCTATGTTTAGCTAATCAATTTGACACGGATTAATTTAGCAATTTTTTCATCAATTCTTAGCCAATTATTCTCCATATTAATAATCAAATCTGGGAATTTTTGTTCTATAGTTACCATTAATCCTGGTTTAATTCCGATAGATTCTAACTTATCGATTGCTTCACCAGTTAAACTGGTAATAATTCCTCGTTCTTTTTCTTTGAGTAAGTGTAAGGAAGAAAAACTAACTGTAAACTTTTGAAAAAACATAATTAAGACTCTATATCCCTCCATTTAAGATGATTTTTAGTAGCAACCCAGTAGAGTTCTAACCAGAGACGAGGATTTTTATCCTTTAAAGTTGAGAGAGGATCGCGAATAATTCTGACCACATCTAAGACCACAACTTCAATTAATCCCATATTTTCGGCTATATCTTTTAATTCTTGATAATATTGATAAACCTTTTTCACCTGTTTACTGGGACAATAAACAACGAGATAGTAACAGCGTTTACCTGATCTTTCTAAGTAGCAGTCAACTACTTTAACGTAACAAGAATCCAGTAATTGTTTTAAAGTAGGATAATACTTACTAACAATATCGATATACTCTTGGGCTAATTTGTCGGTGATTGTTTCCATAATAAAAGCGGAAATCAAGTTTAATTGGTGAGAAGATTCAGTTAGGTTTAGTGACCAAACCAAACCCAACTTGTGAATTAAACAAGATAAGCTTCTTGATGAGTTCTAATCGTACAATCAGAACGAGGATAAGCAATACAAAGCAGAACATAGTTTTTAGCTATTTGGTCATCATCTAAGAAACTTTGGTCATCTTGATCAATTTCACCCGCTTCGATACGACCTACACAACTAGAACAAGCGCCGGCACGACAAGAAAAAGGTAAATCTATACCCGCATCTTCGGCAGCATCTAGAATATAAGTATCTTCAGGAACATCCAAAGTTATATCGAACTCGGGGGGTTGTTTTTTGCGACCTTTGATTAAGCGAACTTTATAAGTAGTAGTCATGGTGTTCTCCTTAAAAAAAAATTAGTGACAAGAACTAGCAGTTGGGGTACAATCTCCCGCAGAGAAAGACTTACCGCAACCACAGGTATCAGTGGCATTAGGGTTAGTAAAAATAAAACCACTTTGAGTTAAACTTTCAGCAAAATCGATAACTACGCCATCGAGTAAAGAGGCATTAGTTGGATTGACATAAATATAAATACGATCTTGCTCAAAAACCAAATCATCGGGATTGGCTTGATTAACGATATTAAGGGTATATTCATAACCACTGCAACCACCGTCTTTAAGACCTACGCGAATACCATTAGTAGATTCCGAGGCTGTACCTCTGAGGAAAGTTCGCAGACGAAAAGCCGCTTTTTCCGTTAGTGTAATCGTCATTGAGATAACTCCTGAGTTAAATGAGTAGAAGAAGAAAAAGAGGAAATTTGATTAGAGGTTTGACCACAGACAGGGCAATGAGGATCACGATAAGAACGACGTTTAGCAAAAGTAGCATTAGCCAGATTCATCGTCAGTAATTGTCCAAACAGAGGCTCACCCAATCCCGTAATCACTTTGATTACTTCCAAAGCAGCTAAACAAGCCAAAGTACCCGAGACTGCACCAACAACACCAAAACCCCAACGGTCCCAGTCAGGTTTTTCTGGGAAAAGACAAGACAAACAGGGAGTTAACCCGGGAATAATGGTAGTCAGATAGGCATCAAAATCGCACATAGCCGCTTCAATCATTGGTTGCTGCGCACGTACACAGGCGTCATTGAGTAGGTTACGTTCTGTGAAGTCAAAAGCACAGTCAACAGAGATATCAGCTTGTTTAACCAAATCGTAAATATTATCAGCAGTAACATATTCTGGGATAGCGTCGATTTCCACATCGGGATTAATTTGTAAGAGAGTTTCTTTCGCCTTGACAACCCTGGTTTTACCTACCCAATCATGAGTCATCAGGATTTGACGGTTCAGATCATCTAGTTGTAACTCTCCACCCCGCACTAAAATTAATTTACCGATACCAGCTACCGCTAGATAGAGAGCAACTGTTCCACCTAAACCACCGACTCCCGTAACTAATACCGTTGTCGATTTAAGTTTTTGTTGGGCTATTTCCCCAAAACCTGGTAACATCATCTGACGTCGATAACGTTCTCGTTCTGTCGGTGTTAGTTCAATCACGTTTATTCCACTCCTGAATTATCGGTTAAAGTCTCCAATAAAACTATATTTTTCGGTTTCGTTTGGAAGACTTTAAACAGTTTAGTTTCTAGAGGGCTAGTGGTTTGAAACAATTCATAGGCTTCGGTAAAAGCTTCTTTATATTTAGCTAGTTTTTCCTCTTCAGGAATGTCACCAAAAACCTGATCTACTTCAGTAATCAATTGGGAAAACTTTTTTAAGATGTGTAAACGATTGACGTTAACAAATTGTTGGTCATAGGGAATCCCAAAAAACTGTAAATAGTCTTCGGTGTCAATCAGTTGTTGAAAAGCTTTGAGGGTTTTTTCACTCATGTAGTTTGCTTCTCCCATTGTTTGAGTTGTTGTTTGAGTTGGTGGAGTTGTTGATAGATTTCGTAAGTTTGAGCTGCTGCTATAGGGAGGTGTTCGTAATCTGCGGGTAACCCTTCGGCGAGGTCATGTAGATCCATTTTCATCTGACCTGCTTTAGAGTTAAGACGTCTGATTTTGTCCTTTAATTCTGAGATGGTTTCTATAGTCATAATTATTTAGATATCTGCAACTTCAGGGAAACGTTGAATAAAATCAATACCCGAAAGGGTGAGTTTTTCTCCTTCTTGGGCGAGTTTTTCGAGAGAATCAAAGCCGAAACGATGGACATCTCTTAAAGCACGCTTAACTACTATAAGACGACCAGACCAAACTAAAACCCAACCGAAACCCTCATGACTCAAGTCCATAACCACTTGACAGAGTTTACCCGTTTCTTTTTCCACCCTTACGGCGATCGCCCGATAGAAAGTTAAGACGCGTAATTCGGTAACAGGATCTAAATCGCCACTGACAGAGATTTCTCTTTTCTTCTGTTTAGTAACCACAAAAGGAGCAAGCACTAAGCGGTCTTCCCAACTACGAAAGGTTCCGTAATCGTCTTGAGCGCGAACTTGACGGGTTAACTCCTGTAAAAAGGGGTTTTCCTTAACAAACTGATTAGCTGCTTCAACGTCTAATTGTATAGTTGTCATATTTCTCCTAGTTAGATAGTTGAGTTATTCTTCTTCGTCAAAGTCAAAAGACTTTGTTTCTTGTTGGACAATTTTGCGTAACCAAGGGGGAGGATTACCCTTGAGTACTTTAACTAATTCATTGAGAATATTATCAATAGTCTCTTCTTCGGTTCTGGCGCGAATAGGGGTAATTTTCTTACGGATTAATCGCGCCGCAGCACTTCCGCCAATGGCTGAAACATAAACAATAGAACAATCACTGAGAGCCTCTATTTTGGGGACTAATTTATCCTCGTTACCATCTTCTTTTAAATCTTCGGCAAATTTGAGAGTATCAACCAAATTAAAACCATCTGCGGAGACGTCATAGAGGGCGATTTGTTGAGCCCAACCAAAGTGCGCGTTGATATGGACATTATCGCTGGTAGTAAAAGCAACTTTCATAATTTCCTCCTAGGGATAAGTTAAAAAAACTTGCTGATTCTTCTCATGGCATAACAGATGACTTCTTCAGCTTTGAGAATCAAACTGTCTAGAGAATGATCAGCAAAATGATTATGTTTAGGAAAACTTTCTGTCATGACTAAGAGATAGCCACAACAAATAACTACTGACCCGAGACCTTTATGTGTATAATTAATAAAGGTTTGTAACAGTTTCCCTGTTTCTTTTTCAACTTCTTTACAGATAGCTTGATAGAAAGCAAGGATACCAAGTTGAGTTAATGAGGGGTCAGAGTCATTAACACCCCTAACCAGAGATTGTAATAGTTCTTCATTTGACCAATGTTGATAGATTCCTTGTTCATCCTGGAGACGGAATTGTCTGATTAATTCCTCTAGAAAAGGATGTTCAGTGGCTGGGTTAGCTTGCAGTTGCAGAAAGGTAGCTGAGTTCATGGTAGGAAAGTGGGTAGAGGGAAGAGAGGGGAGAGTGTGGGGAGACGGGGAGACGGGGAGACGGGGAGAGGGGGAATGCGCGAAAAAATTCTTAATTCTTAATTCTTAATTCTTAATTTGGAATAACACCTAACACCTAACCCCGAACTCCTTAATGATTAACTTCTAATTCAAGAAAGAGATTACCAACATCGAATAAAAATTGCATCGTACCGCGATAACCTACTAAACAACGTTGATTATTACCAAGGCGATCGAAGATAGGATAACCGAGACGATAGAGAGGACATTGGAGTTTTTCAGAGAGAGTTTTACCTTGAGAATTAGTGATTAATAAATCAACAGGATTATCTACTAAAAGATTTTCCATATCTTCTAAATCACCGATAACCACTGTTTCTAGGGGTAAATCCTCTAAAATAGTTGACTTAGTAGTAGTAACAGCAGCGGTAATCTCAGCACCCATAGACTGAAGTAACCAACTAGTTTGGTAGAGTAAATCAGGTTCAAGGGCGATCGCAATTCTTTTGCGTCCAAAATAGAAATGACTATCTAGGATAGCGTCTTGTAATTGACGACGCTGACGTAGGTATTTAGGGGGAACTGCTAATCCACTGAGTTGAGAAAGTTTCCAGAGAAATTGATCTACTGCTTCTAAACCAGCTAAACGAGGGAAAACCTGATAGTCTGTGTTAAAGCGTTCTGACAAAATAGCAGCAGCTGGACTCATACTCTCACCAATCGCCAAAGTATAGAGAGAGTTAGATAAAGATTGTAACTGTGTTAGAGAAGTTCCCCCCGAGGTGACGGTTTGGTAATCATCCTCTAGGTGTCCATCTAAAGAACCAGATAAATCAGGAAGTACCAGGGGTTGAAGTCCAAAAGCTGTGACAATTTCTTTAATTTCTTCCACATCACCAGGAGAGAGAAAAGAACCAGCTAAAATAGTAACCTGTTGAGAATCGGCAACAGAATTCACCCCATAATCAGCCGAAACGATCGCCTCTACAGCGGTTGCATAACCACTTTGTAAAGAACCCTTATAATCAGGGGTAGAAGCAAAAATAATCGGTAAATCAACCAATTCCGGGTGATTAGTGCGAAAAGACTTGAGGATACGCCCCATATCATCACCTCTAGTTTCCGTCAATCCCGTAGTCAACAAGCCGATTAATTCAGGTTTAGCCTTATCTACTAAAGCTAAGATAGCTTGTTCAATATTTTCTTCCCCTCCTAAAATCGTAGAAACTTCGGTCATAGCGGTTGTCGATAGAGGGATAGACTCGCGGAAATGACGTACCAGAAACACTTTAGCAAAAGCCGTACAGCCTTGTGAACCGTGAAATAGAGGCATCATCCCTTTTAATCCCAGGAAAGCCAAAGCAGCGCCAAGAGGTTGACTTTGTTTAAGAGGATTAACCGCTACAGATTTTTTAGGTGTAATAACGTTAGTCATAACTTATACCTCCCAAGGAGCGGGTTTTCTGACTTGTTCCCAAATGGGGCTATAGATAGCCTCATCGATTTCTCTAGCCATTTCAATCATTCCCGTATAACCCGCGTAGGAGTGATGACGTTCCTGATTAATATCTAGAAAAGGAATACGCGCCTTGAGAGCGGTATATTGATTACGACCACCTGCTACGAGTAAGTCTGCTTTGGTTTGATTAATCAATCTCAAGATTTCTTGAGCGTTACCTTTTTCGAGCATAACGCCCTCTTCACCTAAAAGTTTTCTAATACGCGCTTTATCTTCCTCTGTACTTTTTTTAGTGCTAGTAGCTACCACCTTGATACCCAAATCTTGAGCCGCAGAGATTATCGACCAACTTTTCACCCCACCGGTATAGAGAACCATACGTTTACCTTGGAGACGTTGACGATAGGGAGCTAAAGCGATATCTAAAGCTGTAGTTTCCTCAGCGATTAACTTTTCTACCCTATCTTGTAAAGCAGTGTCACCAAGTTTAGCTGCGATATTGCGTAAACAACGATTCATATCAGCTACACCATAGAAAGACTCTTCGATATAGGGGATACCGTAGCGTTCCCCCATAGCAGTAGCCATATTAATCAGAGCCTTAGAACAAATCATCACATTGAGTTTAGCCCGATGTGCCCTGCAGACCTCATCATAGGTAGCATCGCCAGTAATTTTAGCTAGTACTCGAATACCGAGTTTTTCAAATAGAGGTAAAACGTTCCAAAGTTCACCCGCGATATTATATTCACCAATGAGATTAATATCATAAGGAGTAGTGTATTCAGGTTCTGCTGTTCCCACAACGTGTTCTAGGAGTGATTCACCTGAGAGACGATTACCGAGATTTTTACTCCCAACGAAACCAGGAGAATTAACAGGGATAACTGGTAAGTGGAATTTTTTACTAGCTGCTTCACAAACAGCGTCTAAATCATCACCAATTAGAGCAGTCACGCAAGTAGAATAGACAAAAACAGCCTTCGGTTGGTAACGCTGAGCCACCTCGCCAATCGCTTTATAGAGTTTTTTCTCGCCACCGAAAATGATATCATTCTCACTGACATCGGTAGTAAAGCCCATTTTATAAAGCTTTGAACCAGAAGAAAGACTACCGCGACCACCCCAGGAGTTACCCGCACAGGCGATCGGACCGTGTACTAAATGAGCTACATCTGTAATGGGAACAAGAGCGATGGAAGCTCCATCAAAAGCGCAACCCCCCTGAGCTAAACCTGGTTGAGCTTGTTGTTTACAGGCTTTATTTTTACCTTTACCATCAGCGTGAT
Source organism: Gloeocapsa sp. DLM2.Bin57 (assembly GCA_007693955.1). Lineage (NCBI taxonomy): Bacteria > Bacillati > Cyanobacteriota > Cyanophyceae > Chroococcidiopsidales > Chroococcidiopsidaceae > Gloeocapsa > Gloeocapsa sp. DLM2.Bin57. The sequence continues at coordinate 12,541 of RECR01000099.1, read as the reverse complement.
GATGATTATGTTCACACCCTGATTGAGTGAGTAATTGATTAACTTTGCCTGAAGTGATTTTCATGTATATAACCTAGATAATTAACAATATTTACTGACATCTTCACAACAAACATCAACCAGAAAAGTGAGAGCGCGAAAACGTAAAGCAATCAGTTCATCGTATAGGGGGTTGAGTTTACACAGAGGGGGGATATGAAAGAGGATATGGTGGAATAAGACCACATCTTGTTCAAAAGGACAATTACAGGGGATAACTTGACAGATTAAACGAGCAACAAAAGCGTTTTTGACAGGAATACGCTGAATCCCAACGCGGAGGGGGTAAAATAGGTCAAAGGAGTAGTGAGTATCTGTCATAATTTTACGGGGGCTAGGAGAGAGAGGCTCATAAGGGTAGGTTTTTAACCTTCAGGTGAAGGTAAGACAAGGGAGGAACGAAGGTGGGGAGACAAGGTAGATACTATAAATAAATGTGTTTCTTATTATAGTTGTATTTAAATACATATACTTCCTGGTTCACTTGCCCAGCTTGTCTTTTTTGTCTTAACGTCACTACAAAATTTTGGTAAAAAACCTATTCCTGAGAGGGGGGAGATAAAGTAGATACGAAAAATTAAATGGTTTTAATACATATACTTCTCTAGTCCACTTTCCCTCCTTGTCACCCTTGTTTTACCCCTCGGATAAGGTCATTGTTAAAAACATACCCAAAGGGGGGGAGAACCCTCCCCCACTCTGGTTTTAACGGATTAGGTCATAAGAGATGTCGGTTTTACCAGGAATGCTCGTGTTGCGATCTAATTCATCGAGAACGGTATTAGCAATCCAGTTGAGGAGATTGATAGCTCCGTTATAGCCAATTGTGCTATAGCGATGTAAATGATGGCGATCGAAGATAGGATAACCGATGCGAATCAGAGGGGTATTAGTATCACGCATGAGATACTTACCGTAGGAATTACCGATGAGGAAATCTACAGGTTCAGTAAATAGTAGTGAGCGCATATGCCATAAATCTTTACCACCCCAGACGGTAGCATCTTTACCGTAGGGACTAGCTTCGAGAAGAGCTTTTGCTTCTGCTTCAAATTCGGGGTTAGAGTTGCTAACAACGATATGAACTGGTTCAACACCCATTTCTAGAAGAAATTGCAATAAGCCCATCACTAAATCTGGATCGCCGTAAAGGGCTGCTTTTTTACCGTGTAACCAAGCTTGGGTATCGGTCATCGCATCAACAGCGCGTCCGCGTTCTTTTTCGATTTCAGCAGGAATAGGATTACCCGTAGCTTCTGATAAAGCGATTAAAAAGTCATCTGTTCCTTTAATACCCCAAGGGCGATATACCGCTGTTTTTTGTTGCCATTGTTTCTCGATATAATCGCGAGTTTTGGTGGTAGAGTAAGCTTGTAGAGCTATAGTTTTGGTAGCGTTAATGGAGTCAGCGGCTTCTACTAGAGGTGTGCCACCTTGGTACATTTTATATTCGCCGTCGTTAGGAGAATCTAGATAATCTTCGTTATCTGCTAAAATCGTAGCGTCAACACCGAGAGCTGAGGTCAGGTGTTTTAATTCCCGCAGGTTACCCATATAGGTTTCAAACCCAGGGATAAAGTTGATTTTACCGTTAGTGGTTTCCGCTTTTTTCCCTTCTGTTAAACAGGAGAGAATCCCTTTCATCATGTTATCGTAACCAGTGATATGAGAGCCAACAAAACTAGGAGTATGAGCGTAGGGAACGGGGAAATCTCTAGGTACAGAGCCTTCGTTTTTGGAGTTGGTGATAAATGCGCCGAGGTCATCTCCGATAACTTCCGCCATACAGGTGGTGCAAACGGCGATCATTTTGGGTTTATAAAGGGTATAGGAGTTAGCTAAACCGTCGATCATATTTTTGAGACCACCAAATACCGCAGCATCTTCAGTCATAGAGCTAGAAACGGCGCTAAAGGGTTCTTTAAAGTGACGGGTTAAATGACTACGGAAGTAAGCGACACAACCTTGAGAACCATGTACAAAGGGGAGAGTACCTTCAAAACCTACAGCAGCCAGAATTGCGCCTAGGGGTTGACAAGCTTTAGCGGGGTTGATGACGAGGGTTTCACGGGCGAAGTTTTTCTCTCTGTATTCCCAAGTTTTGGTCCATTCTGCTGTTTCCCCTACTAAATCGGGAGCTGGCATTCCTTCAAAACACTGCTTATTTTTGAACAGTTCTTGGTATTCTGGTTGCTGGAAAAGTTCAACGTGGTCTTTAATATTATCTATATTCTGAGCCATTCTAGTTAATCTCCTTTCTGAGATAAATTTGTTACTGAGTTCAAGAGGGGGAGGAGAATTAATCTCCTCATCTGTGTGTTTATTTCTTCCAAGGCGCTTTAATCAGATCCCAAGTAGGGCTGTTTAGGGCTAAATCCATGTCACGAGCAAAGATAGCGAAACCGTCATAACCGTGATATGGTCCTGAATAATCCCAGGAGTGCATTTGACGGAAAGGTAGAGCCATTTTCTGGAAGACGTATTTTTCTTTAACTCCAGAGGCAACTAAATCTGGTTGAATGGCTGAGACAAATTTCTCAAATTCATAACCCGTTACGTCGTCGTAAATCAGTGTGCTGTCTTCGATATAGTGGGTGGTGCGTTTATAATCGTCGTTATGAGCAAATTCATAACCTGTACCAACTATTTTCATACCTAAGTCTAGGAAAGCGGGGACAACGTGGCGTGGACGTAAACCACCAACCATCATCATCACGGTTTTGTTTTCTAGAAATGGGCGATATTTAGCGATAACCGCGTCAGCTTGGGGTTGATATTTAGCGATAACTCTTTCTGCACCTTCTTTGATGGTGTCATCGAAGTGAGAAGCGATTTCTCGTAAAGATTCAGCGATTTTGGTAGGTCCAAAGAAGTTATATTCTAACCAGGGCACACCGTATTTTTCTTCCATGTGACGGCTGATATAGCTCATGGAGCGGTAGCAGTGAACGAGGTTTAATTTGACTTTATTGGTACATTTCATCTCGTTGAGTGTACCGTCACCAGACCATTGGGCTACAACGCGTAAGCCTATTTCTTCGAGAAGAATACGGGAGGACCAAGCGTCACCACCGATATTATAGTCACCGATAATCGCTACATCATAGGGAGTACCTTCAAATTCGACGGGATCTTTATCCCCTGGAGTTAAAACCCAGTCACGAATGGTATCATTAGCGATGTGGTGACCTAAAGATTGAGATACACCGCGGAAACCTTCACAACGAACGGGTACAACTGTTTTACCGATTTCTTTATTAGCTTTTTTAGCTACTGCTTCAATATCATCTCCAATTAGACCGATGGGACATTCTGATTGAATACTGACTCCACCATTGAGGGGGAAAAGTTCTTCTATTTCTGTGATTAATTTACTTAGTTTTTTGTCACCACCGAAGACGATATCTCTTTCTTGGAAATCGGAGGTAAAGTCCATTGTACCAAAACTATCTACACCAGTAGTTCCAATATAATAATTACGGCGACCTGACCAGGAATAATAACCGCAACCAACTGGACCATGGGAGATATGAACCATATCTTTAATCGGTCCCCAAACTACCCCTTTTGAACCTGCATAGGCGCAACCGCGAGTAGTCATTACACCAGGGAGAGATTTAATATTAGACTTAACACCGCAATCGGATTGACCTTCTTCGTAAACGTTAAGATGTTTTTGGCGTTTTTTCGCAGCTTTTTCGGGATAAGCTTCGAGAACCTCTTGTATCAATTGTTTTTTGTCGTCTGTAGTCGTCATGGCTGTCTCGTTAATAAATTATAGGTTAGAGGGTGAGTAGAAACGATAGATTTAGATTGGACGTTTCTACCCTTATTCTGATTACTTACACACTTGCAGTTGGAGTTGTAGCAATAGCTTTTTGATATTCTTCTTCACCACCGAGGAGACCGAAATCAATTAATAATTCTTCTAATTCATCCATGGTGATTGGAGTAGGAATAACCAAGTTTTTGTTGTCTTGGATTTTTTGGGATAAAATGCGATACTCTTCAGCTTGAGGATGATTAGGAGAGTATTCAATCACTGTCATACGGCGGATTTCAGCTTCTTGGACCTGTTTGCTGCGAGGTATAAAGTGAATCATTTGAGTGCCAAGACGACGGGCTAATTCTTCGATTAGTTCAACTTCACATTCAACGTTACGGCTGTTGCAGATTAAACCACCTAAACGAACGCCACCAGATTCAGCGTATTTTAAAATACCACGAGCGATGTTGTTAGCTGCGTACATCGCCATCATTTCTCCAGAGGTAACGATGTAGATTTCTTGAGCTTTTCCTTCACGGATAGGCATAGCGAAACCACCACAGACAACGTCCCCTAATACGTCGTAGGAAACAAAGTCTAGATCTTCGTAAGCGCCGTTTTCTTCGAGGAAGTTAATAGCGGTGATAATACCACGACCTGCACAACCTACACCTGGTTCTGGACCACCTGATTCTACACAAAGTACGTCGTTAAAACCTTTGACTAATACTTCTTCTAGTTCGATGTCTTCTACTGAGCCGCGTTCTGCAGCTAGGTGTAAAATTGTGGTTTGGGCTTTACAGTGCAACATTAATCGGGTAGAATCCGCTTTAGGGTCACAACCAACGATCATGATGCGGTTTTTTTCTGATAATGCAGCTAGTGTATTCTGTGAGGTAGTAGATTTACCAATACCGCCTTTACCGTAAAAAGCTATCTGTCTCATGTCAATTTCTCGCTTAAACTTAATAATGGATTGAAAAGAAAGGGTTCGGTTTTAAGTTGTCTAATCTCTAAAAGATTAGAGGACTGAATAATTAGCCCTTTTATTTTTTTTTAGGGGAGACTAAAACTGTTAAAACCAAAACTTTCAGAGGGGTTGAAAATTAATTACAACATTAGTTGTCTTTCGTCAGAAAGTTAAGACCTAATTGGAGGTGCTCTACTTTCTTGTTTTGAATTAGTGATCATTGATTAAACTGCTTCTACAACTAGGGTAGAAAGTACTTTTTCGCGTAATTTAGCTTCGATACCCATTTTGAGAGTAATAGTACTACTGGAACAACTTCCACAAGCTCCCTTGAGTACTAGTTTGACTACATCTCCTTCTAGGTCCAATAATTCTAAATCTCCACCGTCAGCGATTAGAGTAGGGCGAATTTCTTCGAGTACTTGCTGAATACGGTTAATTTTTTGGACGGTGGTTAAGGTTGCATAGTTATTAACAACTTCGGTGGTTCTAGCGATGGTGTTGGCTTTTTCTGCGGCGATACTATAGAGTAAATCGTCAATATCGGCTAAACAAGAACCACAACCGCCACCTGCTTTGATATAATTAGTGACTTGTTCGGCTGTTTCTAGTTCGTTTTCGAGGATAACTCGGCGAATTTTGGCATCGCTTATCCCAAAACAACTACAGACTAACGCTCCTTCGTCTTCTTCGTGATTATCTAGAGGAATACCACGATAATTAAAGATAGCTGCTTCTAAGGCTTCTTGTCCCATCACCGAACAGTGCATTTTTGCTTCTGGTAAACCGCCTAGAAAGTCGGCAATCTCACGGTTGGTGATTTTGAGGGCTTCGTCTAGGGTTTGACCTTTGAGTAATTCAGTCAAAGCAGAAGAGGAGGCGATCGCGCTAGCACAACCAAAGGTTTGAAAACTAGCAGTAATAATGCTATCGGTAGCGATGTCTATTTTAAGGTAGAGTCTGAGAGCATCTCCACAGCTGATGCTGCCTACATCACCGATGGTGATCGCTTCTCCCTCGTTGCTAGCGCTGATTGCGCCTTGATTGCGAGGGTGATAAAAATGCTCCATTACTTTGTCTGTATAATCCCACATAGTCTCTTGCTCCTATAATTATTTAGCTAAAACAGCTTGTTCTTGTTCTTGTAACCAAGTCGCATCATCGCTGTTAAAAGGAGAGAGTGCGCGCAGTCTGTCGATAATACCTGGTAAAACTTCTAAAACGCGATCGATTTCTGTTTGAGTGGTATAACGAGAGAGACTAAAACGGATTGAACCGTGTAAGACACTGTACGGTAACCCCATAGCTCTTAAGACGTGAGAAGGTTCTAAAGATCCAGAAGTACAGGCAGAGCCAGAGGATGCACAAATTCCGAATTGATCTAAAGAAAGTAAAATCGCTTCTCCTTCGATATACTTAAACCCGATATTGCTAGTATTTGGTAACCTTTGGACGGGGTGACCATTAACCGCGGTGTTAGGAATAGTAGTGAGTATGGATTGTTCTAAATAATCTCGTAACTGTTGTTCGTGTCCAACATTAATTAGGTGATATTCGGCTAATTCACAAGCTTTACCTAAAGCTACCATTCCTGGGACATTTTCAGTTCCTGCGCGACGTCCTCTTTCTTGATGTCCACCAATTAATAAAGGACGGAAGCGAGTCCCACGGCGAACATATAAAGCACCTATACCCTTGGGGGCGTGTAATTTATGACCTGAAAGGGTCAACATATCAATAGTGCTTTCCTGCATATTCAGAGGGATTTTACCCACTACTTGCACTGCATCTACATGAAAGAGCGCGCCGTATTCTTTGACCATTGACCCAATTTGTTCAATGGGGAAAATTACACCAGTTTCGTTATTCGCATACATCACTGTTACCAGAGCGGTATTACCCGTGAGGGAGGCTTCAAGTTCGCTTAAATCTAATTGACCTTGACCATTAACCGAAAGATAAGTAACACTATACCCTTGTTTTTCTAAGTTTTTACAGAGACTAAGTACAGCTGGGTGTTCTACTTCGGTGGTAATAATGTGTTTTTTCTCTGGTTGAGCCATTAAAGCGGCGCGAATCGCTGCATTATCTCCCTCTGTTCCGCAACTGGTGAAAACGATTTCGGCTGGGCTTTGAGCACCTATGAGAGATGCTACTTGTTCTCTAGCGGTTTTGGTGGCTTTACCCACTTGACCGCCGAAGCTGTGCATACTAGAGGGATTGCCATAGTAGAGGGTAAGATAGGGCAACATCGCTGCTAGAACTTCTTCATCGATTTTAGTAGTTGCGTTGTTGTCTAGATAAATACAGTCTCTCATAATCTTAGTTAGGAAGCGTGTTGAGTAACAATCAAATTAGATAATTTTTCTGAATAGGAATTAAACCAATGTTGCCAATACAATTGTTTTTCTCGGTTTTTCAGGTTTTGCACCAAACTGTCATAACGAGAGAACCATGATTCCCAATAATCGCTATTGGTGCGGGTAGGAAGACATCCCTGGTTAGTAGGACAGACGGAGGCACATTGGGGAGTACCATAAAAGCCTGTACAATTGTTACAAAGGGAGGAGTCTATATACATTCCTTGTAGGTTGGTTTTGATTGCACCAGTGGGACATAATGATTCACAACGTTGACACTGGATACAATTTTTGGTGATATAGTAAGACATAATGGTTTATTCATTACTACCAACTAGATTTGTGATATAACTTTCGTAGAAGTCTAGGGCGATTTTATCGATGAGGTCGTATCCTTCTACTGGTTCTATTCCTGCTTGGCGCAGTTGTTCTTGAGGACATGGTCCTATTTTGGCTGAGAGAACTGCTTGACAATCAGAGATAGTCTTGATTATTGCTTCTAGGGTTGCTTCTTCACCGTAACCACTTTGACAATAGTGATCTATCTTGCGATGTCCGATAAATTTAACTTCGATACCATCTACTTCGTAGATTTGGAATTCTTTAGCGTGACCAAAATGTTGATTAACGATTCTTTGTCCTTTGGTAGCTACAGCAACTAGAATTTTAGGTCCTGCAACTTTGGCGACTTGAATTGCTATTTCGGCTAACTGTTCTTCTTGGGATTTTTTGATGTCAGCGTGGATTTCTTGGCGTTCTTGGAAATCATACTCTGGAGTCATCTCCATAAATTTATCTTTCGTAAATTCTTGGGAGCGATCCTCACCGAGTAAACCTACTGCATCAGCGCGACATTGACGACAGTGACGCATGATTTTCATGTTACCTGAACATTTGTCTTGAACCGATTTTAGTTCTTTAGGTGTAGGTCCTCTTTGTCCATTTAAGCCAAAATATGTACCATGTTCGGGAGCACTAATCAAGGGCATAATATTGTGTATAAATGCACCTTTGGAGCGAATTACTGCGTTAACTTCGGCTAGGTGTTCGTCGTTGATTCCAGGAATCATGACTGAGTTAACTTTACAGAGAATGTCTGCTTCTCTAAGTAAGTCTAAACTTTCCATTTGACGCTCGTGCAGGATTTTAACCCCTTCAATCCCTGTATAACGGCGATTGCGCCAACGTACCCAAGGATAGATTTTCTCGCCAATACTTAGGTCAACCATATTAATGGTTAGGGTGACGTGATCAATGTTTAATTCTTTGATCTTGTCTATATAGTCTGGTAACATTAACCCGTTGGTGGATAAGCACAGTTTAATATCTGGTGCTTTCTCGGCGATTAATTCAAAGGTGCGAAATGTTTGTTTAGGGTTGGCTAGAGGATCTCCTGGTCCTGCTATTCCTAAGACTGTCAACTGGGGGATTTTACCCGCAATAACTAGAACTTTGTGAGCTGCTTCCTCGGGTTTGAGGACTTCGCTAACTACTCCAGGACGGCTTTCGTTAGCACAGTCATACTTGCGATTGCAATAGTTACATTGAATATTACAAGCAGGGGCGACAGCAACGTGCATCCTGGCATAATGATGATGTGCGTCTTCACTATAGCAGGGATGTTTTTCAATCCGCTCTAGTGTTCTTTGTTCTTCTATGCTAGGGTTTGTTTCTCTTTTAGTGGTGCTACTGCAACCACAATTTTTACTAGATGTTGTTGTTGGTATGATTGTGCTGGTCATCTTTTATTGTTTATTGAATTCCGTGAGCAGTGATGACTGAGAGGTTTGTTGATTCGTTATAGCAGTTATATCATCCGTTTTTTTACGGGGTGTTTACTGCTGTTGAGTTCAAATTATTGATATTATTTAGGAAGTACTCAATATCTGAAACGCTGACTGAGTAACTATTTAAGGAAATATTAAAATCTTTTTTGGTACAGGGAACAGGTATTTTTGAGACTAGGTTAGGGTATTTTACCTCTTAACAACCTGTATTTTTGCACTCAAGCTTAAGACTAGACGTTATAGGGGTTAGGTAGGGTTTTCCCCTAGGGTAATTCTACTACCTTGATTGCACTCAAAAGGGAAAAGAACTGGAGAAGTTATCTATATATACTAAAATTTAGTTCACTTCTCCAGGACTGTCACGAAATTCAATTCTGTATCTAATTTAACAGATTGTTGGGCAATAGATCCTACTCACTCAAAATAAAGATGTTTTACTTAGGTCAAAAGCAGTTCAGATAAAGATTTTAGCAGTTTTGTCTTTAGTCTTAACTGAGTTAAAAATAAATAGGGGGGAAATTGGGCTTAAATCCTTATTAGTATTATGCTAGTAATTATAAGTTTAGGACATTTTCAAGTCGTGAAACCCATTACTAGTCTAACTATTCCCTATTCCCTATTCCCTATTCCCTTTTCAAGTAGCGCTATAGCATAGAGCTGAGTAGATAAATACTGATACCTCAGCCCAGAAATACTAGTTCTCTGACCAAAAAATAATCGGACCCCTACCCCAATTATTTTTATATAGATGTCTATAACGCTTATACAGACTGGAATATCAGTTATTGAGTACAAGCTTAATAAACTCTAATGAGTTTGACCTAGAGTTATTGATTAGGTGAATTTAGATGACTTGTTATAAGCAATAAGATATTGAGTTATATTTATTTTTCTCACGAAATTCAATGCAAGAATCTATTAGTCTCAACAATAATAATCAAACGGGATATTTAACTAAGATCATTGCAGCTTTTACAGGTAATAACTGGGTAGAAACCCTCCAAGCAGATTTTCAAATCATCTTTGAGCGAGATCCAGCAGCTCGTAATAAGTTCGAGGTTTTACTGTGTTATCCTGGTCTTCATGCTATCTTATTTCATCGTCTAGCTCACTGGTTATATATAAAACAAGTGGCTTTTTTACCTCGTTTTCTCTCTCATCTAGCACGTTTTTTGACGGGAATTGAGATTCATCCCGGTGCAACTATCGGTAAAGGTGTATTTATAGACCACGGTATGGGAGTAGTCATCGGGGAAACCGCAATTATTGGTGATTATTGTTTGATTTATCAAAATGTTACTCTCGGAGGAACAGGTAAAGAAAGCGGTAAACGACATCCTACTCTCGGAGAACAAGTAGTAGTAGGAGCAGGAGCTAAAGTTCTCGGTAATATCCAAATTGGCGATCGCGTGCGCATTGGTGCGGGTTCGGTGGTACTGAGAAATGTCCCCAATTGTTGTACCGTGGTGGGGATACCAGGTCGGATTATCTCTCCTGGTGGTCTGGGTTGTCCCCTAGAGCACGGAAAGTTACCAGATGTAGAAGCTACGGTAATTCGCTTATTAATGGATCGCATCGAAACACTAGAAAAAATGGTCAAGGAATTAAAGGTATGAGTCAAATTAGGATTAGTGATACGACTCTGCGAGACGGTGAACAAGCAGCGGGAGTAGCTTTTAGTAAGGCTGAGAAAGTCGCTTTAGCTCGTTTTATGGATGCGATCGGTATTCATGAGTTAGAAGTAGGTATTCCCGCGATGGGAAGCGAGGAAGCTGAAGCGATCACAGCCATAACTCAATTGGGTTTAACTACTGATTTAATCGGTTGGAATCGCGCGAAGCGATCAGATATCGAAGCGTCAATCAAATGTGGTCTTAAAAGAGTCCATATCTCTATCCCTGTTTCAGATATTCAAATCCAGGCTAAATTTCAAGGAAATTATGATTTAGTTTGGACAAGTTTACGGGATACGATCAATTTTGCTGTGGATCAAGGTTTATACGTAGCGGTAGGGGGTGAGGATTCTTCCCGCGCTGAACCAGGTTTTCTCTTAGATATGGCTTTAGCTGCACAAAATTGGGGTGCAAATCGCTTCCGTTTTTGTGATACCGTGGGAATTCTTGACCCCATGATGATCACCGAAAGGGTTAGTTATCTAGTTAGTTGGCTAGACATTCCTGTAGAAATGCACACCCATAATGATTTAGGGTTAGCCACTGCTAATGCTTTAGCAGGAATTAGAGCTGGTGCAACTTCAGTCAATACTACCGTTAACGGTTTGGGAGAAAGAGCGGGAAATGCTGCTCTCGAAGAGGTAATTATGGCTCTCAAGCAGATATATCACATTGATTTGGGTATTAATGTGCGTAGATTTCAAGAATTATCCCAAATGGTAGCTCGTGCTTCGGGTAGTTTTGTCCCTCCCTGGAAGGCGATCGTCGGTGAGAATGCTTTTGCTCATGAATCGGGTATTCATGTACACGGTATTTTGCAAAATCCCCACACCTATGAGTTATTCGATCCTCAAGAAGTGGGCAGAGAAAGACGAGTTGTTCTTGGTAAACATTCAGGAAGACACGCTATTGTTAATATTCTACAAGAGTTAGGTATTTTTTTAACACCAGAAGAAACTCATCAGGTTTTAGCAGGAGTCAAAGATTTATCAACCCAACTCAAACGTGCTTTAACTACGGATGAGTTAATCAATATAGTCAAATCAAGGAGAGAAATTGCTCATGGGGTTAACTAGAGTAGATCCAATTGAATTAAATGAACCCCCCATTTTTCAAATGGAAGAAAAGGTTAGGTTACGTAAGATGATCCGCAATGATGGCACTTTTCCAGGTAAGGATATTGGTGTTACTCTGGCTAAGAAAGGAGAAACGGGTTATGTAGTTAGTATTGGTACTTATCTACAAAGTTATTATATCTATGCGGTGCATTTTATTGATAGTAATCTGGTGATTGGCTGTCGCAGCAAAGAGTTAGAGTCAGTTACAGAAGAAGAGGATATGCAACCATGAAGGTAATGTTAAGACGCAATAAAGCGGGACATTTAATCGCTTACGTAGCGAAAAAGGATTTAGAAGAAGAAGTGGTTAATTCTGCTGAAACTAACGCGGGAACGATTTTGACTTTAGCTAATGGTTGGGAGTTAGAATTTTCTGATTTTAAATTTAGTGAAGATTTAGTACTTCCCCAAACTTTGGAAGGGAGAAAATTGTAATTCTAACATTAATAATATTAGCACCAGCGATCGTTGGTGCTTTAGTTTTGAGCTTAACAACTAAGTAGGTAGGTCTAAATAAACGTTAATATAATTGACTCTCTAATAGTTATAGAGACCTTGCGGTTGCTACCCAGAGCCTGACTGCTGAACTGCCCTTCGCTGGTTGGAACCCGCGCCTTTTTAAGGCGAAGCGTGAATGCCCACAAGCTTCACTAGCGCTTGACATTTTACGTTTAATTAAACTGATTTACTTAGCTTAACCGCGAGAAGCCTCAAGCTTTATTTTCTCAAATAAGCGTGAGATGAATCGCGTCCTTATTTTATTTCATCTTGATTCTGTATATAAGTTTTAAGGGTTGAAATAGTAACACCACCACAACTAGCCACAAA
>RECR01000098.1 GCA_007693955.1 Gloeocapsa sp. DLM2.Bin57 | reverse complement strand
GGGTTAACTCAGTAAATTATAGTCGGGATGGTCGCTTTTTAGCTAGTGGTAGTGATGATAATACTATCAAAATTTGGAATGTAAAAACAGGAAGAGAAATACGTACCCTAACCGGTCATTCGGCTAGGGTTAACTCAGTAAATTATAGTCCTGACGGTCGCTTTTTAGCTAGTGGTAGTGATGATAATACTATCAAAATTTGGGAAGTAGCAACGGGAAGAGAAATACGTACTCTTACAGGTCATTCTAATTGGGTTAGGTCAGTAAATTATAGTCCCGACGGTCGCTTTTTAGCTAGTGGTAGTGATGATAATACTATCAAAATTTGGAATGTAGCAACGGGAAGAGAAATACGTACCTTAACGGGTCATTCTGATTGGGTTTACTCAGTAAATTATAGTCGGGATGGTCGCTTTTTAGCCGGTGGTAGTGGTGATAAAACTATCAGAATTTGGGATTTAACAACATAAATGAGTTCAGCTTTTGAGATTATTGGTTTAACCCAATTGCGTAACGACTCCGAGTTTAGTAGTTTAGATGGGAGTGGGTTTAGTGTAGTCATAATCGATACTGGATTAGACACCAATCACTCTTTATTAGAAGCTAATTATCGCAGAGGATATGATTTTCTCGAAGATAGTGAAGAAATTGTCGATACAGATGGACATGGAACACACGTAGCGGGTATTATTGGAGCTAGTGATCCTGATATTGGTATTGCTACTGCTGTAGGTTTGATACCTTTAAGGGTATTTGCTAATAATGGGGAGGGTGACAACACCCCCCTAGCTGAAGCTTTAGATTGGATATCAGAAAATCAAGAAGAATATAATATTATCGCGGTTAATATCTCTGGTGGGAGTGGTTTTTATACCTCAGTAGATGAAGTAGAAGAAGATTTTATACTTAACCAAATCACAGAGTTAGAAACCCAAGGAATTAGCGTAGTTGCAGCCGGAGGTAATCATTATTTCAGATATCAAGAACCAGGTTTAGCTTCTCCTGCTATCTATAGTACCCTAGCTGTGGGTGCAACTTGGCAAGATCAAACAGATAATCGGGTAAAGTGGCGATCGGGTGGTATTGATTATTCTACAGATAGCGATCGCCTGGTTAGTTTTAGTCAACGTCTCCAAGCTGATAACTTTTTATTTGCACCTGGTGCTGTTATTAATAGTACCATTCCAGGAGATGAATTAGGGACAAAAGCGGGTACAAGTATGGCTACACCCATGGTAACAGGGACTGTAGTTTTAATGCAGCAAGCAGCCTTAGAATTTGGAGACAGTTTATTAACTCCTCAACAAATCAGAGACATTTTAATGACTACCGCAGATACTATCTTTGATGGGGATGACGAAGACGACAACGTAGAAAATACAGAGTTAGAATATTTGCGTTTAAATACTTATGCTGCGGTTAGAGAGGTCAAAAATAGGACACAAGGAAACTTTAACGGTAGTCCTAGAGATGATTTGATTAGGGGTACAACTGGTAATGATACCATCAGGGGTGCTCAAGGTAATGATACCTTAATTGGTGGTGCAGGAGATGATCTCTTATTTGGTGGACCTGGTCATAATATACTTACAGGTGGTGTAGGTAGCGATCGCTTTGTGTTAACTCCACCTGGTGTAGGATTCCAACGTATCCGAGACTTTCAACCTGGTAGAGATATTATCGTTATTTCTCGACGAGATTTTGATTTAGATTTACCCCCACGAACTTTTTTACCCTCAGAATTATTTAATCAGGAAAACGGGTTAATTTACAATCCCGACTCTGGGAGACTCTGGTTTAACCAAGTGGCGATCGCTTCTCTGCGGGATGCACCACCTCTGACTCATAGAGACATTTTCGTCGTTTAAAATTTTTTTGTAAAGAAAAGTTGCTTTTTTTGTAAAGCTATGTTAAATTTAGATCAAGAAGGTTGACAAAAGAGTCACTACTCAAATCAAACAAAAGGTGCAATTATGGAAGATAAACAAGCTAAACTCGGATTTACTAACTTTGCTGAAACTTGGAATGGTCGCCTAGCTATGCTTGGCTTCTTAATCGGAATTTTAACCGAACTCTTAACCGGAAAAGGAATTTTATCTCAAATCGGACTAATGTAAGTTGTCCTCAATACCTAAGCTAATCTGAATAGTTGATCGTCTCTGTCTTGGTCTAGATAGGGGCGATTTTTTTTAGACTATCTTATACTAGGTATCTTGTCTGGGTTTCATTATCTATGAATTGGTTAATTTTAGCTATTTTAACCGCTTTTTTTGAGTCTCTTAAAGATTTAACCAGTAAGCGGAGTTTAAAAACAGTTGACGAATATTTAGTTATTTGGTCATTGAGTGGATTAAGTCTGCCTCTGTTACTTTCATCTCTATTGTTTATTGATATTCCACCTCTTAATTGGCGGTTTTGGTTAGCCCTGGTTACTGGAGGATCTCTTAATATTGTGGCGATGATTCTCTATATTAAAGCCTTGAATTTAGGGGATTTATCCTTAACAGTTCCCTTGGTTACTTTTACACCCTTGTTTTTAATTGTTACCTCACCAATTTTAGTGCAAGAGTATCCTAGTTATTTAGATTGTTTGGGTATTATCTTAATTGTTTTTGGAGCTTATTTATTAAATATCAAATCTAGAAAAGAGGGTTATTTAGCTCCCTTTCGTGCTTTATTAACTCAAAATGGTGCTAAACTAATGTTAGCAGTAGCCATGATTTGGAGTATCGCTGCTAATATAGATAAACTAGGGGTACGAAATTCGTCCCCTATTTTTTGGTCTATTGCTATTTATAGTTTTATTGCCATTGGGTTATTACCAGTAGTTGTCTATCGTTGTCGGGTATTTTCACTGAAGATTACTAAACATTTACCAGTGTTATTACCTATCGGCATCTTTAACGGATTAGCGGTTATGTTGCAAATGCAAGCTATTAATTTAGCCATGGTAGCTCAAGTGATCTCTGTCAAAAGAACTAGTGTATTATTTAGTGTTTTTTGGGGTTATTTAATTTTGCGAGAAACAGGTTTAAAAGAAAGAGCGATGGGGGCTATTATTATGGTAATAGGTGTTTTTGTTGTTTCTCTTTTATAGGTATTTAATCAAATGTTTATCCCTCATGGACATTGTTATTTATGGCAAACTAATTTAGTATCTCTACACGTTATTTCTGATGGCGCAATAACTTTAGCTTATTATTCTATTCCTGGTTTTTTGGTTTATGTGCAAAAGAAAACAGATGTACCCTTTAAGGGTATGTTTATCCTCTTTTCTTTCTTTATTCTCACCTGTGGAACGACACATTTACTAGAAATTTGGACTCTTTGGTATCCCCATTATTGGTTATCAGGAATAGTTAAAGCAATCACAGCTTTAGTTTCTATCTATACTGTTTTTGAATTAATCCCAATTATTCCCCAAGCATTAAGTTTACCTTCTCCCACAAAGTTAGAAGCTTTAATCCAGGAAAATATTAATCTTAATTCCGAACTAGAAACCCGTATCCAACAAAGAACCCAAGAATTAGAAGAAAGTAATTATTTTATTGAAAAAGTTCTGAATTTAATTCCCAATATTGTCTATATTTATGACTTAGAAGGTCAAATAAATTATGGTAATCAATCTTTAACAGAAATCTTGGGTTTACCTATACAAAACTTGAAAAATCAGGGAATGAAATTAATCAAAAGTCTTTGTCATGGGGAAGATATAGAATTATTTAACGTTTACTGCTCACAATTTTTTGAAAATATTAAATTAGATGGTTTAAAAATAGAATATAGACTGCAAGATAGTAAAAATCAATGGCGTTGGTTTGAAACTATTAACTATGTCTTTCATAGAGATGAAGAAGGAAACCCTAAGCAAATAATCAGTATTTCTTCAGAAATTACCGAGTTAAAAGAATCGAAAATGGATTTATTAAAATTAAACGAGACTTTAGAGTCACAAATTAGTCAGTTAAGATTACGTAATCAAGAAATGAATCAACTCGGTAAAATTAACGACTTTTTACAAGTATGTAAAGATTTCGAGGAAGTAAAAAAAACACTAGGAGGATTATTGAAACCATTATTTGCTAAATTTAATGGAGCAGTATTTATGTTAAATAATCAAACCCAGACAATGGAGATACTATCCTATTGGGGGAGAGAATGTGTTAGCTTAACCAACTTTAATATAGATGATTGTTGGGCTTTACGTACTGGTCATATCTACGAAGCTAATTATAATTATCCTGAGTTATACTGTTGTCATAATCAACAAGTTTTTCAGGGTAATAATACTTTGTGTATCCCCATGATTGCTCAAGGAGAAATTACTGGTTTATTATCTCTATATAGTGCTACTGAATCTGATTTTACAGAAGAAGAAATTAGTTTAGCCCAAACCGCAGCTAAACAAATAGCTTTGATTATAGCTAATTTAAAACTGCAAGAAAACTTACAAGATCAAAGCAATCGAGATGCTTTAACAGGGTTATATAATCGTCGTTATTTGACTAAAAGTTTTACTGAATATCTAATTAAGGCTAAAAATTCCGAACAATTATTAGGTGTTATCATAGTAGATATTGACTATTTTAAAAAAATTAACGATGTTTATGGACATTTAGCGGGAGATTTGGTTTTACAAAAAGTAGCTAATTATTTAAAAGATAATATTCGTAAAGAAGATCTTATCTGTCGCTATGGTGGGGAAGAAATAGTGATAATTATTCCTAATATGTCTCTGAAGCAATTAGTTTATAGAGCTAAAAAACTACAAATAGTTATTAAAAATTTAAATTTGGAATATCTTGAGCAAAAAATACCGACAATAACCGCTTCTTTTGGTATAGCAAGTTTTCCTAATCATGGCGAAGATGAGGAGACTTTAATTCATATAGCAGATAAAGCGCTATATCTAGCTAAAGCCAAAGGACGCAACCGCGTTATTGTGGGATCTAAAAGACCAGACAAAGATTAATGGGGAATACCAAGAACTTCTTGATTACCTGTAACGACTTCGCCCAATTTAAAGGCTTTAATAGCATCATTAGCTAATAATTGTAAAGCTAATTCTACTTGTTGAGATGGCAGAATCAAAATAAAACCAATTCCCATATTAAAAGTATTAAACATAGCTTCTGGTGGAACATTTCCCTTTTGGGCTAACCAACGAAAAATCCCGGGAATTTCCCAACTATTAGGATTAATTAACAGAGATTGTCCTTGATTAAGACAACGAGGAGCATTTTCTGGTAAACCACCACCAGTAATATGAGCCATCCCGTGAATATCTACACCTGAATTAAGTAGATTTAACACAGGTTTGACATAAATTTGGGTAGGAGTTAACAAAGCTTCAGCTAAGGTTAAACCTTCGAGTAAATCAGGTTGATACTGCCAATCCAACTGATGATCAGCTACAATTTTACGTACTAGACTAAAACCATTACTATGGACACCTTGACTAGTCAGAGCGATCGCCACCTCTCCTAGATTAACGCGAGAACCGTTTAAAAGCTTACTTTTTTCCACGATTCCCACACAAAAACCTGCTAAGTCGTACTCTCCCAAATCGTAAAAACCCGGCATTTCCGCGGTTTCCCCACCAATAAGAGCGCAACCGCTAAGGTTACAACCAGTGACAATACCACTAACTACCTCAGCTAATTGTTCTGGTTTTAATTTTCCTGTAGCCAGATAATCCAAAAAAAACAGAGGTTCAGCACCACTGGTCAAAACATCATTAACGCACATAGCCACCAAATCGATACCAATAGTATCATGGCGGTTAACCTCTTGAGCAATTTTTAATTTAGTTCCTACTCCATCTGTACCCGATACTAGTACAGGTTGTTGATAACCCGAGGGAAGTTCAAAACAACCACCAAACCCTCCCAAATTGCCCAAAACTCCGGGACGATAGGTACTTTCTACACCTTGACGGATACGTTCAACAAAAGCACGACCAGCGAGGATATCTACACCTGCTTGTTTATAATCCATATTTTCTCTCAATCTATCTCAAAAGAGGGTAAGAGTGAAAAACCCTTACCCATAACTCTACTTAAGATAACAAATCGCTGACCGCAAATAAACCATCTCTAAATTGGATAAATTCCACATTAATTAGGGTATCTGTACCAAATTGGGGACTAGAAGCGGTAAAAAGCTCGGGAGTACCTTCAAATTCAAAGCGACGACGAACAGCGCGATATTGTAAAGTATCTTCACCAGTTCCCCCATGGATTAAATTACTTCCAGGACTACCGATAAAGAGGTTATTCCCTTCACTACCAACGAGAGTATCATTACCTGTACCTCCATTGAGGGTATCGTTACCAGGTCCGCCGATAAGTAAGTCATTCCCACTCATTCCCATGAGGAAATCATCCCCTGATTCACCTACTAAGGTATCATTACCAGGACCACCATTGAGGGTATCATCACCAGGTCCACCGATAAGTAAGTCATTACCACTACCACCGATTAGAGAATCATTACCTGACTCACCCAAGAGGACATCATCTCCTGCTCCACCAATAAGGGTATCATTACCTGTACCTCCCGTGATGGTGTCATTACCAGAGAAACCGAGAATCCTTTCTTTACCATTACTACCGATGAGAAGATCATCACCTCTTGTTCCAGTAGTAATTAATTCTCCTGTGATAGTATCGAGAATGTGTTCAAAGACTAATTCATGTACAGCAGTGGTTGGGTGAACACTATCCCACCAGAAAAAATCTTCTGCTCTTTGAGAAGCAGCTTCATAATTCTCTAAACTACCAGGAAACAGATTAGGATCTAGATTAACAGGGGTAAAGGGAGCAGGATAGAGGTTGGTTTCTGTTGCACCTTCTGTATTATTCTCAAACTCTGGATAAATCTCCCCAGAAAAGTCAAACATATCTACCTCAATGATTCTCACATCAGGGTAATCTTCTCGGACTTGGGTCAGACTAGTTTCTAGGGCTTCGTTATGAGCTATACTTAGGTTGGTAACTACCTCAGCCACTTGATTAAGATTAGCTAGAGGAGTTAAACCAAGATCTAGCATATTGGGGACAACGATAACTTCTGCACCTAAATCTAAGAAAGTAGTTAAAGAAGAGGTAATATTATCAACAACTTGACTAGCAAAATCGGTTATTTCTTCGGGAGTATCAACAGTATCAGGTTGAGTTAAAGCAACATCGAGATAATCGTTAGCTCCAATCCAGTTGATAATTAGACTATCATCGACAGACTCAACAATACCAGTTTCTACTAAATCGACGAATTGATCTACCTGATTAGTTAGTCCTAAATCAAAAAACTCGTCTAAAGGTGATATATTTTTAGAGCCTGAAGTATCTGCACCTAGAGCAAAATTAATCCCGTCAACAACGGTTACTTCTCCGGATGCTATACCACCTTGGTAAAAAGAGCTTAATTCTAGGTTTAATTCATTGGTAAAATAATCAACCCAGACTCCTTCTGATTCGTTACCATTAGTAAAGCGACCTTGGTTAAAGAGATTTAATTGTGGAATAGGACCAACGGGATCTAATGCTGTAAAATTGTTAACATCAGAAAGGCTATCACCAAATATATAATAACTATCAAAGAAATCTAAAAAGTTAGATACAGTCATTTTTTCACCACACAATAAGTTCACTCCTACAAATCCAATCTAACATTTAAAATTTAAAAATTGGGGGAAAATCAGTAAGTTTACTAGAAAAAGATGAGCCAAAAAGAAATATATGAATTATTAAGGTTACAAAAAGCCCTCTCAGTAGAGGTAGAAAACGACTTTCAAGATATACAAGGTCGTCAATATCGCTTTAGTGAGTTTCTCTGTTTAAGTTTTGGTCAAACTCCTCCCCTAGACAATCCCCAAGCTAAAAGACATTGGCAAAATATCGCCACAGAATTTGCCCGTTATCCTGAATTAAGCTACACTCAAAGACAACATCTAGTCGCCGAGACTCGTAGATTTCTACAGCAATTACAACTCGAACTAGAAACACCACCTACACCAGAAATTAAAAAACCCAAAACCGTAAACCTCACAAGTCCACAAAAACCTAAATTAACCCAACCCTTAGCTGAAGTAATTGGATTAAATAAGAGTAAATATCTAGAATATTTAGGGTTATCGAAAGTTGAAGAGCTGCTTTTTTATTATCCCCGGGATTATGTAGATTATGGACGTCAAGTTAATATTATTGATTTACAAGAAGGAGAAACCGTAACTCTACTCGGGAGAGTGAAAAAATGTAATTGTTTTAGTAGTCCTAAAAATCCTAAATTAACTATTTTTGAATTAGTTTTAAGCGATCGCACTGGAGATATTAAACTTAATCGTTATTATGCGGGTACAAGGTATAATAATAAAGGCTGGCAACATAAACTCAAAAATCAATATCCTCTTAACGCAGTAGTCGCCGCTTCAGGATTAGTCAAGGGTAATAAATATGGATTAACCCTCGACAATCCCGAAATAGAATTAATGAATGGACCAAATAGTACGATCCAATCTCCGAAAATTGGACGTCTATTACCAGTTTACCCCTTAACCGAAGGAGTAGCCGCAGATTTAGTCAGAAGTAGTGTAATTATCGCTTTAGGTGCGGTTAATCAAATCAGAGAAACCCTACCTGAGAGTATATTGAGTCAATATGGTTTAGTCAACTTACCAGAAGCGATCGCTAATATTCACTTTCCCTCAGACCATAACAGTTTAGCACAAGCTCGCCGACGCTTAGTATTTAACGAATTTTTTTACTTACAATTAGCCTTTTTACAACGTCGTCAACAACAACGTCACCAACAACATAGCCCCACCTTAAATATTAGGGGAGAATTAATCACAGCCTTTGAACAATTATTACCCTTTCAACTAACTAAAGCCCAAAATAGAGTTATCCAAGAAATTCTGGAAGATTTAGAATCATCCACCCCCATGAATCGTCTAGTCCAAGGAGATGTAGGCTCAGGTAAGACTGTTGTAGGAGTTTTTGCCATCTTAGCAGCGATTCAATCAGGTTATCAAACCGCTTTAATGGCCCCTACAGAAGTATTAGCCGAACAACATTATCAGAAAATAGTCAGCTGGTTTAACCTCTTACATTTACCCGTAGAATTACTCACAGGTTCAACCAAAGCAGCCAAAAGACGTCAAATCTACGCCCAACTTTCCACAGGAGAATTACCCCTAGTAGTAGGTACTCACGCTTTGATTCAAGACGCGGTTAACTTCGACAAATTGGGTTTAGTCGTTATTGATGAACAACATCGCTTTGGGGTTAAACAACGCGCTACTTTATTAGCTAAGGGAAACTCTCCCCATATCTTAAGTATGACAGCGACACCCATTCCCCGTACCCTCGCTTTAACCCTTCATGGTGACTTAGACGTTAGTCAAATCGACGAACTACCTCCAGGAAGACAAGGGATTCAAACTACCGTAGTCACAGGGAGACAACGTACCCAAGCTTATGACTTAATCCGTCGAGAAGTCGCCCAGGGAAGACAAGCTTATATTATCTTACCCATGATTGAAGAATCAGAAAAACTTGACGTACGCGCCGCGGTAGCCGAACATAAGAGATTATCAGAACAAGTGTTCCCGGGTTTTCAAATAGGTTTACTCCATGGGCGTCTCAATTCAACGGAAAAAGAACAGAGTTTAACAGCATTTCGTGATCAAAAAACTCAGATTATCGTCTCTACCACGGTTATCGAAGTAGGTGTAGATGTACCCAACGCTACAGTTATGCTCATCGAAAACGCCGAACGCTTCGGTTTATCACAACTACATCAACTCCGAGGGAGAGTAGGTAGAGGTAGTCACAAATCCTATTGTTTATTACTATTAGGCAATAATACTCCAGAAGCTAGACAACGTTTAGAGATTTTAGCAGGATCTCAAGATGGGTTTTTTATCTCAGAAATGGACTTACAATTACGCGGACCTGGTGAAGTATTAGGGAAACGTCAATCAGGGTTACCAGATTTCGCCCTCGCTAGTTTAGTAGAAGATCAAGAAGTACTTAACCTTGCTAGAGACGCAGCCGAAAAGTTAATCTTAGTGGATAGAGAGTTAACGGATTATCCCTTGTTAAGAAAAGAGTTAGATCGTCGTCTGCAAAAGATGTTAGGTGCAGAAATATTAAATTAAGAGGGAAGAGAGGAGGAGAGTGGGAAAGTGAAGTATGATATATAGGAATAATAACACCGTTCCACCGTTCAACCTAACCCCTAACACCTATACCCAAGAGTAAAGTAGCCATTTTTTGCGCACTGTCGGGAATAGCTAAACTAGCAGCTTGAGTGGACATTTGTTGTAAGGTAGATTCTTGGGATTGCCATAATAAATCGATAACTTTTTCTTGGAGAATATCGGGGGTTAACTCAGCTTGAGGGAGTAAAATAGCCGCCCCTGCATTAGCAAAGATTCGCCCATTATAGGTTTGATGATCCTCAGCAGCGTAGGGATAGGGTATCAAGATAGAGGGAGTAGAAGTAATGGCTAATTCTGTTAAACTACCAGATCCTGCGCGACTAATAGCTAGATTAGCTCGTTGTAATAAAGCTGCAATATTATCATAAAAAGCTAAAGGGATATATTGGGGGTGTTGAAAACTTTGCCAATCAGGATCGCGATTCCCTGTCAAATGCACGATAAAAGCTCCCATTTCTAACCATTTAGGTGCAGCTACACGCACTAATTGATTAACAGCTACTGCACCTTGAGATCCACCCATAATCACTATTAAGGGTACATCAGGTGGAATAGGTAAGTCTAGGGGTTGGGGGTGCAAAAACTGTTGACGAATAGGGTTACCTACGTAAACTGTTTGACAAGAGGGTAAGTATTGACTAGTTTGGGCAAAACCCAAAGCAACCTGATCACACCAACGACTAAAAAAACGGGTAACTTTACCAGGGAGATAGTTTGACTCGTGGAGAATAACGGGGATATTCGCCCAACGAGCTGCTAAAATAGCTGGAGCTGCGATATAACCACCAGTGGTAAATACTAAATCTATCTGTTGTTGCTGTAGGATTTTTTTGACCTGATTAATAGCAACTATAAACCGTTGCAGAATTAACAGAGTTTTGAGACTAAATTTCTCTTGAAACCCTTCGATAGAGATAGTATGTAAAGGGTAACAGGAGGGGATAAGAGATGTCTCCAGGCGATCGCTTACACCTAACCAATGAATTTCAACATCTGATAATTCTTCAGCCACAGCTAAAGCAGGAAACAAATGACCACCTGTACCACTAGCAGCAATTAATAAGCGCATTTATTCTCGATGGTTTTGGGCTTGAATGGCGGTAATCACCACAGTATTAATAATATCAGCTACGGTACAACCGCGACTAAGGTCGTTGACTGGTTTTTTCAATCCCTGTAAAACTGGACCAATGGCGATCGCTCCTGTTTCTCTTTGTACAGCTTTATAAGTATTATTACCTGTATTCAAATCAGGGAAAATCAATACTGTAGCTTTTCCTGCGACTTCTGAACCTGGTAATTTTTGCGCAGCTACGGCTTGATCTACAGCAGCGTCATATTGAATTGGTCCTTCTAATTTTAGGGAGGGTTGCAGTTGTTTAGCTATTTTAGTAGCTTCTTTCACTTTTTCTACTGCTTCACCTTTTCCTGAATCACCCGAAGAATAAGACAATAAGGCTACTCTTGGCTCTATACCAAAAGCTTGAGCAGTTTCAGCAGAAGCGATCGCTATTTCGGCTAATTCTGAGGAGGTAGGATCAGAATTAATCGCACAATCTCCATAGACTAACACTCTATCTTCTAAACACATAAAGAAGACCGAGGATACAATCGAAAAACCTGGTTTAGTTTTAATAATTTGTAGAGCAGGTCTAACGGTATGTTGAGTTGTATGCAATGCTCCTGATACCATTCCTTCTGCGTCTCCAGTATAAACCATCATCGTCCCAAAATAGGAAACATCCATCAAATAATCATGAGCTATTTCTAGTGTCATGCCTTTATGCTTGCGCAATTGATATAATATCTCGGTATATTCTGTTAATTTTTCGCTTTCTGGGGGATAAATAACGTTGACTTGATTTAAATCTAATTGAATCCCGTGTTTAATGATATTTTGCTCAATTTCAAACCTTTTACCCAATAGAGTTATTTTAACAATACCTTGAGCAACTAGAGTAGAGACTGCTTTTAATATACGTGGTTCTTGTCCTTCTGGTAAAACGATATGTTTAGGATTAGATTTAGCTAACTCTACCAGATTATAGGTAAACATTTTGGGAGTCATACCATTAGGTTTAATATCCCTTATCTGTGTCGCTAACTTATCGAGATAAACGTACTCATCGAACATTTTAATCGATAGAGCAATTTTTTCGGTATCTTCTGCTGTCAAGGTAGCATGAACTTTATTAATTTTAGCTGCTGTTTCATAAGTATCAAGATTAACCGCTAAAATAGGTAGAGGATCGTAGAGACCTTCGATTAATTTAGTAATAGATGAAGAAGGTTTTAACCCTGTAGAAAGTAAAATTCCTGCTATATTAGGATAATTAGAGGATTGATTAGCTTGGAGTGAACCAATAATTATATCTCCCCTATCTCCTGAAGTAATTACTAGACAACCTTCTTTAATTCTCGTGATCGCGTGTTGGACTTGCATTGCGGCGATAATAAAACCTGAGACTAAACTATGTAAACGATGTTCTCCATAGAGTACTTCTGCGTTTAATTGACTAATTATATCTGTCAATCTCGGACTAACTAAAGCTTGATTATAGGGAATAACAGCGATTAAATAACCTTGCTTTTGGTACTGTAAACTCAGAGTTTGATATAAACTATCTACTAAATCTGGGTTAGCTTTATTCATAATTATCCCCAGAATAGAACAATCATTATTTTGATAGAATTTAACCGCCATTTCTATAGCAGTCAGACTATCTTCTATATTAGGTTTATCAGCATTTCCTAGTAATAAAATTGAAGAACCGAGGTTTTTAGCTATTTCCTTGTTTAAATCAAATTCAAAAGCTGAACTCTCTCCGATATAATCTGAACCTGCACAAACAACAAAATCACATTTATTCGCTAAAGCTTTATATTTACTAATAATTATCTCTAAAAGTTCATCCTGTTTTTGTTGAACCAATAACTCATTAGCTTCTCGATAAAATAAACCATAGGATTCAGCATAACTTTGATTGAGATGAAAATGATTTAAGATTAAATCTATATCTTCATCTTGTTGGCCAGATTCTGGTTTAATGATAATTGGTCTAAAAAAGCCGACTTTTGAGGTTTTTCTTAATAATAATTCGATTACTCCTAAAGCGATTAAAGCTTTACCTGTATCTGGTTCTACGGTATTAATGTATAATGAGTTACCCATTTTTTTATTTAAAATAACTTTGTTTACATCTTAAATCTATCTTTACTCACTACTAATAAAATTTGTTTTTTCTTAAGATTCTTGTAAATTCAAAAGCTTCCAGGGAGTAGATTTTAACTCAGTGAGATATTCTATTCTAAATAAAGCGAGATGGTGATTGGGTAAACATTCATTGATCACCACTCTACCAAACATTTTACGCAAGAAAATATAACTAGAGGAAAAAATCAGGGTATTTGATTCTGAACAAAAATGTAGAGAAATAGGGTTATTGTGTTTAACCACTAATAGTCTTTCGGGAATACGAGAATCTGTGGCTAAAAAAGTGTATTTTCCTTCCAGACTGCTTAATTTCAGTTTAAATAAGGATAAAAGCTCGATTTCTTCTGGACAATTAGCGCTACAATCGGCGAGTAAACGAAAAATAATCTCACTATCTACCTCAGCTTCTCTTGGAAAACCCCAACGGTCAAATAAGAGACGATCGTTGTGAATATGTCCATTATGAATACCATAAATAGAGCCTGCTTGTAGAGGGTGATTATTACGGTTATCTTCGGCAGCACCTTGTGTAGGTAAGCGGGTATGACCTAAGATCAAGACAGTATCTTGATTAATTCCTTGTAAGAGCGTTTGATAAGCTTCAGTAGCGATAAATTTATGAGCCGGAAGAGGTTGTTTATAAATAGAGGTTTCACCATAGCGATTGACTATCGCTAAACCTGTAGCTGCTTCTCCTCGTTGTTCGTTAAACAGCAGATTAGCGGTAAAATTTGACCGAATTCCTGACCAGACTTGGGGCGATCGCTGTTCGGGATATAAAAAGACACTAGCTATTCCACACATAATGACTAGCTTTGAAAGACCATTTTACCTTGACGGGAATCCCAGGACAAACCCCGCAGTTTATCCAATTCTTGCAGACGACGTTCTAGACTTTGAGGTGTAAGATAGAGATTACGGGCGGCGTGCCAACGCCAAGCGTCAGGGGAGGCTAAATTATCCCATTCTCCCAATTCTATACATTGCATCAGACGGCGATCGGTTTCATCAAATCCTATTTCGTCTTGATTGGCTCTATTAGCTAAAATCGACTCTATTTCTGTCCAATCATAACCCGCGCAGCGCATCAGAGAGATTGGTTGTTCAGCCAAAGCTGTTAAGATATCTAAAGCGGGATTATCAATAAAACGATTAAAGGTAGGGGCTAATAAGTCCAATAACTCATAACAGCCCTGTCGTAGTTCTTCAATCATCTCATCAGTTACGCCACTAGTATCACTTGCTGCTAAATTACCTTGATTATTACTAAGTTCGTCTAATATTTCCACCTTCCGTCGCCAAGCTTGTACTTTTCCTACATGAATCACACCATATTGACTCAAGTCAACGGCTTTGAGTAGCATAGCTAAAAATAGAAAAGTTTTAGCGGTGATTGCAGTAGCGGAAAAATCAGCATCAGGAAAACGAAACTCTATGTGAAAGGGAAAAATATCACCTGTTTCGGTAAAATCAATGTGTTCGAGGTTAAGAAAATTCTGATGTTCAGGGACTCGATGACTTTTTTTGAGAGCAGTTTTTATCTCTTTGATACTCATCATACCAGGAGAGAGATTAACCATTTCTAGGTGACTATTGTGATTACGACGACGACAGAGACTCTCTCTTTTTTCTCCCCCAGAGGTGATAAACTTCAATTCTGGTGCGTAACGACGAGTCAAATTCCAGAGATTGGCTAAAATTAATTCTGGTACAGGCTCTCCTAAACCAGGAGTTAACAGGTGAAAATGAAGCCCACAGGTAGCTTTAGGACGAGCACCTTTATCCTGTAGAACCTGGAATATTTTACTATATTGTTCTTGCAGTTTACGAAAATGGGGTTGACGACCAATGATTCTGATTTCGATACCACAATGTTCTGGTGTGACGTCTAAGACTCCATTACAACCGAGCTTATCTAAACTATGGGAGGGTTCGAGAGCTTGGTTAATCTCCTCTTCAAACACCGCGCGCTTGATTCTTTTGGGTGGTGCTACTTCTAACTCTGTACCAATTTTGGTAACTCGATACAATAAGTCTTTCCAGTAACTATCTTCTGTGGGTGTGAGAGTTTTTTTACTCGGTAGGATAATGGGATCTTTCATCTTGCGTCAGCCCCTTTGGGTTAAATCTTGCTAAACTCAATGATTGAGCCTTTACCTTCGGGCCATTTACTAATGTTTTGTTGGACTTTATAACCCATGCGTTTTAAAGCGGAGCGACTAGCGTTCATAATGGGGCAAATGTAGGGGTGTTCTACTCCTGCTTCTGCTAATTTATCAGTAAAACTACGGTTGACACAATTGTGTACTTTGATGCGGAAATTTTCTTCATCTACTTTTTCAATATCGATATCACTAGCAAAACCATACTCATCGATAAAGATACGACTAACTTCCATTAAAACTGTTTCGGGATCTTCTCCTGCTATTTCTAAGCCCATTTCTTGTTCCATAACTTTCAGGATTTGGTCTCCCATTTGATTACTAAAGGAGTTAACTCCTTTTTTGCCTAGAATGTCCCAAGCTCCTGCAGCAAGGCTTAATAAAGCTAAATTAGTTAAGCGTAAACGATTCTCTTTTTTCTTTTCTTCAGTAGCCATTATTTTAGTCTCCATTATTAAGAATGACTTGTTGACTTTTCCGTATTTTTACGGTTAAATAGTTTATATCAAAATACTGATTTGGTTCTCCTCTCCGCCTCGCTATTTCGATTTATCTTTAACTATTCATTATGTTTATATAATAGTTATTTTTGAGAAAATATTCTCTTATTTTTAAGACCTTTTAATATAAAGTTAAATAACTTTAGTTACTAAGGAGAATCAATTAATTTAAGTAACCTAATTCTTAAAAAAATCAGTTTATTTTGGGATATGGTTATTAAATAAGATTATAATTGCCCTTTTGAGTTTAGGGAAGAGGGAAGAGGGGGAGACGGGGAGCATGTTATATTATATAGGAATAATAGTACCTAATACCTAACCCCTTCCTGCGAACCCTTAAGGGCGCCAGAGCGCCCCTTTTCGTTGTTAAGGATCTACCCAAAGACCATCGGCTTTAATCAGGTTAATTAACTCTTGTACTCCTTGAGATTCGGGTACTTTCTTAATTTCTTCTCGACCACGATAAAGAGATATATAACCTGCTTGTTTCCCTACATAACCATAGTCAGCGTCAGCCATTTCCCCGGGTCCGTTAACGATACAACCCATAACGGCGATATCTAAACCTGTTAAATGCTTGGTAGCTTCTCTGACTTTGTGGAGGACTTCTTCTAGGTTAAATAGGGTACGACCACAGGAAGGACAAGCGACGTATTCTACCATGGTTTTACGTAATCCCAAGGCTTGGAGAATACTATAACAGACTGGTATTTCTTTTTCTGGTGCTTCGGTAAGAGAAACACGAATAGTATCTCCGATTCCTTCAGCTAAAAGTGTGGCAATACCCGCAGTAGATTTAATACGCCCATATTCGCCGTCTCCTGCTTCGGTTACGCCTAGATGTAGGGGATAGTCCATACCTAATTCGTCCATTCTTTTCACCATGAGACGATAAGCGGCTAACATCACCGGAACACGAGAAGCTTTCAGAGAAATGATTAGGTTATGAAAGTCCAGAGATTGACAAATTCTGATAAATTCTAAGGCAGATTCTACCATCCCTTCGGGTGTATCCCCATAGGTAAATAACATTCTCTCAGCTAAAGAACCATGATTGACACCAATACGCATGGCTTTATTTTGTTCTTTGAGAGATAGTACCAAAGGTTCAAGGGTTTGTCTGATTTGTTCCCCAATTTCGGTAAATTCTGCTTCTGTATATTCTTGACGATCTGCTTTGGGTTTTTCAAACACGTATAATCCAGGATTGATTCTGACTTTATCTACGTGTTTAGCTACTTCTAGAGCGATTTTCAGGCCATTATGATGCACATCGGCTACTAAGGGCACTGGTTGATAAGTTTGAGCTAGTTTTTGTTTTATTTCGGCTAAAGCTTTGGCATGGGCTAAACTAGGTACGGTGACACGAACTATCTCACAACCGCTTTCGTGGAGACGCCGAATACCAGCGACTGAACCTTCTATATCAAGAGTGTCTTCGTTAATCATCGATTGCACCACTACGGGATAGCCACCACCGATGATCACGTCTCCTACTCGCACAGGGCGTGTTTTACGTCGGTGAATGGTACTATCTAGTAGTGGATCTGTGGGAGGGTTTTGATTGAGTTTATCCAGAGTTTGCATAATCTACATAGGTAAAAGCGATCGAGTCGTCTCTACCTAATAGTATCATTATCATAACCTAGGTCGTTCGACTGCTGCTGAAAATACCTTTTTAAAGCTTTTTAGACGTTCTGCGGGAGGTTCAGTGCTTAAATTCCATAAACTCTCGTAAAAGAAGAGGGATACTCCTGCAAATTGTTGTTCTCTAACTGTTTCTATTTGTTCTTCTATCTGTGTAAAGGGTATGGGACGTCCTTTGAGTCCTGTGAGAATACCTATACTAACGGGAATATGCCCTCGCGCGGCAATAACTTCGGGTTGATTTAATTCTCTGTTAAAGTCACTAAGATTATTACGATAGAGTTGTAAAACTAGTTCTTCGATTAAGCCTTTTCTTTCCCAAGTTTCCCAGTCTAAAAGATATTGATTCAAAGAGAATCCCTGGGGATTGGGAGAAACAGAAACGATCGCCCCTGGGTTAGCTATCTTAATACTCTTAAATAAGTTTTCCATATATTGGGTAATTTTTTCAGCGCGCCAACCAATCCACTCTGAATCCTGATAATCTTGGGGTGGCATTTTACCGTTATGTTCTTGTTTATATAAGTTAATAGTCCAATCGTCATAACCAAAATCCACGGGATAACCAAAATGGTCATCAAATTGGATACCATCGACATCGTATTTACTGACAATTTCCACAACTAAATCGCTAATAAATTGTTGTACTTCCGGGTGTAGAGGATTTAACCAAACACGGGGATGAATATTACCTTCTAACCAGATAGTCTCACCGTTGAGACGTTGGGTTAACCAATGAGGATGGAGTTTAGCTAATTCTGACTCAGCAGGGGCCATAAAGCCAAATTCAAACCAAGGTATAACAGCCATATTCTGGTTATGTCCGTGGTTAATGACTTCTTGAAGAATATCTCGATCTCCTAGGGTTAAACTCGGGTCAATAGATTTGCCTATGGTATTTTGAGCAACTTTACTAGGGTAAAGGGTATATCCTGAGTTCCAAACTGCCGGATAAAGGGTGTTGATATTTAATTGAGCTAGTCTATTAATACCATTAGCGGTTTGTTCGGGATAAAATAATACTTCACTATCGATATTGGTTAGCCAGACTCCCCTGAGTTCGCTTTTTTCCTGAGAATAACTTCCCGGAGAAAAAATAATAGTTATGATCATGGTTGTGATGATCAGAATATAGCGCGGAGGGCAAGGCAAGAGGCAAAAGGTACTCAGGCAAAGAGAGTAAAAGGTCTTGTTTATAAAGTGATGAGCCATTTGGACAAGGCGAGAGTTTGTCAATGCCTGACTGCTCATTGCTATAACTAATTTTTGCATTTAGGTTAGACTAAAGTAGAGATTAATTTTTTTCATAGCAGTTATTATGCCTTACGTATCCGAACTTGGCACAGGTCAATTAGTTTATTTAGATAATCAAAATAACCAAACTATTTTTACCATTGTTAGTAGTGGTCCAGGACAACAACAACAAGCGAGTAATTCCTTTACTACTGGTCCTTGGACAGCACCACCTCAAATATTACAAAATTCTGCTAATGTAGTACTTAAAATCTTTACTGCTAATGGAGAACAGATTATTCAAATTCAGGGTAATCAGAGTAGCATGATTAATGCCAGAGTATTACCTTTAACGGAAATTGATAATATGCCTCAAGCTAATATACCACCGATGCAACCCATGCAGCCTATGCAACCCATGCAACCCATGCAGCCTATGCAACCTATGCAACCTATGGGGGGAATGAGTCTAAAAATGGGTAATATGGAGATGAATATGGGAACTAGTAATTCTGCTACTAAACGCTTTTGTCCTAGTTGTGGGGCTAAGGTTAATCAGGGTGATCGCTTTTGTTCTAGTTGCGGTTATAATCTTAGTTAGACTTTATTATCTTGGTCAATACGGAAACGTTCTACCGAGGCTAGTAAGTCTTTAGCGATACTAACTAGATTTTGTAGCGAGCCTGCGACTCTTTGAGATTCCTGAGAGGTTTCTTGGGCGGTTAATTCAACTGATTGCATTACTTGGGCTACTGCGCGAGAATTTTCTCTCTGCTCTACTGTATCTGCAGAAATGGAACGTACTAAAGAGTCAATACGGTTGGTTACTTGAATAATGTCTTCGAGTGAGCCTTTAGCTTGTTCGGCTTTTTCGGCTACTTCAAAGACTTGCTGTAGTCCTTCTTCCATCGCTGTCATTACAGAGCCTGTTTCACTTTGAATCTGTAAAACGATTTGTTCGATTTGAGTTAGAGATTTAGCTGAGCGATCGGCTAACTGTCTAACTTCATCAGCTACAAAGGCAAAACCTCTACCTGCTTCCCCTGCTTTAGCTGCTTGAATGGAAGCGTTTAAAGCGAGTAAATTAGTTCTAGAGGCAATAGTATTGATCAAAGCGACGATTTTAGAGATTTCTTGAGAAGCTTCTGCTAACCGTTTAACTTTACGCGTGGTTTCTGATACTGTTTCCCTAATTTGTAAGATACCTGCTACAGTTGTTTCTACCGCTTCCCCACCTTTTCTAGCGGTTAAGGCTGAGGATTGGGCTACTGCTGCTGCTTCTCTAGCGCTTTCGGCTACCCTTTGAATGGATTCGGTGAGCATTTGTACGGAGTTGAGGGTTACGGCTAATTCTTCTGCCATGCGTAAAGAGTCGCTAGATTGATTACGCGCGTATGATTCACTATCGGTGGAGCTTTGGTGTACTTGTTGAGCCGCTTGTTTTACTTGGCGGACAATTTCCCGTAAATTTTCAATAGTTAGGTTAAAGGCGTCTGCAACCGCTCCTAATACGTCTGCTGTTACTTGAGCTTTAACGGTTAAATCTCCTCTAGCTGCTCCTTCTACTTCATCGAGAAGACGAATTACCTGACGTTGTAAGTCTTCGCGATCGCGTTCTGTTTCTTCTGATCTTCTTTGTGCTTCGGTAATGGTGGTATTAATTACTCTCACCATTTGATTAAATCCTGAAGCGATTTCCCCGAATTCATCTTCTGAGTAAACGGTTGCTTTGGCGTTCAAATCTCCTTGACAGACTGCGTTAAATTGAATGAGTAAATCTTGTTTATAACGTTTAACTTCTCTACTGATTAATTCTCCGAGGAGTAAACTACTACTAAATCCGGTTAAACCTGCTACTAAGGTAATTAAACCTCCTGAAGGGGTTAGGGGGAAAAACCTGGTGTCGGTGTCTTCTGTTAAAGGTGTTGTGGTTATTATTCCTGTAAACATAACCGCTAAAGCTGAAACTACCCCAACGGTTGCTGCTTTTACTAATTCTTTACTTCTAATCGGTGCATTAAAAAATGGTCCTAATGCGCCTAATTTGATCTCACTACTTGGTTTAGCGGTAATCTCATTAGTGCCAATAAAGCCTGTGACTATATTTTCTTTTGGTTCTCTTAATTTAGCTTGATTGGGAATTTCTGTACGGTTGACGGTTTCTAAATCAAAGTTAACTGTACCTTCGTCTTCCTCGTCGAGAGAGTCTTCAAATAATCCTGAGTCTGGTAATTCTTGAGAAAATTCTGAGTCTAATTCGGAAAAGTCTCGCTCGTCGAAAGAATCTAAATTCCCTGAGATATCCTCTACTAATTCTCTTTTCACGGCGTTAGTTGCCATGTTATCTTCAATGGGGTCTAATTCTGAACTGTAATCATTGTCATTTCCTGAATGTTCCTCAAAGATATCTTCAAATGAAGGCATTTCTTCTAAAGCTGAAGATACTACAAAGGTGGGAGCTTCGTCTTCGTCCACTCCTTCTAAATCTTCTCTCATTGCTGAGATCGCTTCTGGTTCAAAGAAGGGAAATTCTGAAGTTTTACGATCTATTGTTTCTTGCCAATTATGCTCAGTTTCCATATCCCCTTCATCTCCAAAAGGGTTAGTATAATTACCGCTTTCGTTTGGTTGTTGAGCAGTTGAATGAGGGGTGTTACCACTAGTATCTAAACCAAAAGCTTCACTAAAACGAGATTGCTGATAAGCCGTTGGTTCATCATAAATACTATTACCTGTTTGTCGATTGTTAAAGGCGCTATTAATGCCCATAGTGCTTTGGGTAGGATCTGAGTCGTCGTACATTTGTTGAATACGTCTGAGACCATCCCGCGCAAAACCTAGAAAATCAGCTTTATCTGTTAATTCTATCACTAACTGATATTGTTGTTTAGCTATTTCATAATCTTGTAATCCATAACAATAAATATGACCTCTTAGCAGCAGTACACTAGGATCTTCGGGAAATTCCTGTATCATCTGGTCAATTATTGATGCTGCTTGTTGATAATTACCGTTTAAATAGGCTCTCTCTGCTTGCTCGTATATTTCTGTATAATTTACTCCTGATGCCATTTGCTTCTCTCCATACTTTGCCTCATTTGCAGATTTTTCACTTTAATTTACCCATTGTGATGAACGTAATGTTACCCACCTTGCTGACCGTAAAATTGCTACTTGGTCTAATAATCTTAAATAAGTTTTTTTGTTTTCGTCCTCTTCGTCGGTTATTACCCATTCTCCCTGTACATAAGGAGCGATATAATCCGGTACATTAAGCGGCATTTGTAGGGTCTCTACATCTAACCACTCCATATCCCCTAATCTTTCTACTGCTAATCCTAAAGCCAAATCTTGGTCTTCGATCGCTATTACGGGGATTTCAGCTCTTTCTGTGTTTAAAACACCCATATCTTGCAGAAAGCTTCCTAAATCAGCTACCCAGATTACCTGTCCCCTTAAATTTATCGTTCCTAATAATAAATCTGAGGCATTAGGAATTGGGGTAATCATATCTGGTTCTTGTCGCATTACTTCTTTAATACCCATGGCAGGAAGAGCAAATTCATCACCCGAAGATAAGTTAAATCTAAGATGTAACTCACCCTGACGATGTTTAATCTCTTCGGGTAATTCCGCGGGTCTTTCTTGGTTGTTTTCTTTGAAAAAATCTGGGTTACTAACCATTAGGCATCTTGGTTAATGTTAATTATTCTAGACTTATTGTTTAGCGTCAGGATTATTTTTAGTTTATCTTATTTTTTTCTGGGTAGGCTCGGTATAAATTCCTAAAACAGACTTTCTAACTTGATCCCACCTGGTTATTTTTATTTTATCCTTAACCTCGTAAAAGTTGTTTAATGGTACTAATCAATTCTGGTGGATTAAAGGGTTTGGCTATATAAGCATCTGCCCCTTGCTTCATTCCCCAAAAGCGATCAAACTCTTCTCCTTTAGAGGAACACATGACTACTGGCACATTTTTTGTTCTTGGATCTGATTTGATCCGCCGACAGACTTCATAGCCATTCATTTTAGGCATGACTATATCTAGGACTACCAGGTCAAAGGAATATTTACTTACACGCTCTAACGCTTCTTGCCCATCACGGGCAATAGCGACAGTCATCCCATAGTCCTTTAACAGGTCTGAGATCATCTGTCTTTGGGTCAGGCTATCATCTACTACCAAAACTTTGCTCATAAGTAATTACCTAATCGTTAGCTTAGTAATACCTAGAAACCTTGCAATTTTCACGGCTTGACTCTGTAATATTTATATTATCTTTCATAGTTGCTTGTTTAATTATTTTTTTATTCCTTTAGCATAATTATACTACTAGTAATATATTTAGCAACATTTACTTGCTTGCTAGAGAAGATACTCTATGCTGTTTCTATAATAACCGATTCTTGAGCATAATTTTCCTAAACACAGATAAATTTAATCTAGATTTCCACCTAATTTGAGATATTTGTCGATTAACAGCGATAAACTGGCTTTTGACCCAGGTTTAGTCAAAAAAATGGTTTGTGCTTAGGTTTTTAAGTTCAATTTTATCAAGAAAGTTCTTTGTTTCCATTAAAACAGGGAAATGCCTGGAGCACAATGATTCTAGCCTTCCTTATTCTCCTAACCGTCTTGGCTATTGTTAGAATTATCATTCTCAATCCCCCTAAAGATTGCTGGCGATCGTCAAAATGTCTTGTTGGTTATAGAGAACAATCAATTTTCTAAAAATGAAGATAATCTTTTAGTTATATTACCAAAATAAACAAAAATAACTTAAAGATAATTATCTACTTGTTGAGAATTCAGCAGAAGAGTTTTTGTATTTTAATAAAATTCAAATAAAATACAAATACTAGCTAAACTTATTTGACTTAACTTACCTTCCCTAAAGGATCAGACTAAAAAATTATGTGCTTAAATTATAGCTTAATCGAGTTAAATTACCTTTGATAGTTTATTATTCTGTATGCTATAATCATTTATAGACTGACAATCTAAGGTGAAAACCCCTAGAGAATGTCAATTCTCTTGAGTAATTGAGGTTTCAGCACAAAAGATATCAAAGGGATTATCAAAGTGCTATATCTAGCAGAAGTAAAAAAACAGACAAAGGGATTAATAGGTGGTTTAAAGACAGAACTTAAACTCCTGGCTTTCCAACGAGATGATCAAGCTTGGAATACTGTACCTAACGAAGAGATAGTATCCTGTGATTACGTCAACTCTGTAGGAGAGGGAGCGTTAGTATTTGTCAACCTCAGTAATAATCGGGAGGTTCAGGGTAATCCTGAACTAGGGGGTACTCGTATAGTTAGAATGTTACAGTATTTTTCCCGTATGTTAGAAAAAGCTCAAGAAGAGCAAGAATCGATTGATAATTGGAAAGAATCTCTAACCTATCAAAGTCAGGAATTGCAGAAACGTCGAGAGGAATTAGAGTCTCAGTTCCAAGAAATAGCCCAAAAAGAGGAAGAATTAGCTAATATTGAGGAAAAGCGCCGAGAAATAGAGGAAGCTTGGCAAAAGTTAACCGAAAATCAACAACAGATTGAGAATTTACACCCTAACCAGGTACTAGGAGAGGAAAGAATAGCGAAACTAAAAGAGCTAATCAATAGTTTTGCGGGTGTTTTTCAGGGCACAGATTCTCTTAAAGAAAAATTTGAGATTATACTCAGAGCTATTCAAACTCAACAAGAATATCTAGAACAGGAATGGCATAATCTAGAAAGACGTCGTAATGAAGCTGATCATAAAGCTAACCAAGTTGAACAGTTAGCTAATCAATTACAAGATAAAAGAAGAGAATTATCTTCAGCACAAAAAACTATCGAACAAGCAAAAATAGACTTTGAAAAACAACAAATTGATTTACAGAATAAGCAAAGAATTCTAGGGATTCTTAATGTTAATTTACAAAGTAATCAAGAGTTAAGAAGTAATCTAATTAATAGCATTAAATCATTTAAAAATGAACAAAAAGAATATAAACATCCTATTGATAATTTTGAGTTTTTAGAGAGTCTTTCTTTAGAAGAGTTACAAGAAGAGGTCAATAAACTAGAACAAGAATTACAAAGATGGACATTTATCGTTAATGGACAAGAAGAAGAACTGAGTATAGAGGTAGAAAGTGTTCTTGAGTTAGAAAAAAGGTTAGATGAAGTTGATGATTCAGAAAAAGAAAGAATCAGACAAGAGTTAGCTGATGCTCAAGAAAGAAAAAACATGATGGAAGAAACTATAGAGGGTCAAAAAGCGACTCTAGAAGAAAGAAGGGATATTTTAGCTCAATATCAAGATTTATACCAACATAGACAAGCATTTCAAGCAACCTTTGCCCTTTTAGAAACACAGTATAATTCTTTACAACAAGAAAAAGAAAGGTTAGAGCCAGATATTAATAGTCTCGGGTCAAATCTAGGGAGTATTCAGGAGTTGATTGATCAACAAAGTAATACTAATCAACAAAAAGAAAATGAATTAGAAAGAGAGTTAGAAAATTTACAGAATTTGCACAGGGAATCGGCGTTAATACAAGCCCAAGTCCAGGTTGCTGAGCAGATTTTACAACCTTGGCAAGATGGCATTAATGAAATACGAGAAAAATTACATCAGATAGAACATTCATTTAATCATATTCAGGGTGATAATGGACAAGCTGTAGGGTTGTTTAATGAGTTTGAACAAATCTTTAACAGTTTTGGTAATTAATCAATATTTACCTCCCCATCTGAATCAAAAGATGGGGACTTTTATCTTAGATATTGTCTTGAAAAAGAGTTTCTAGATAAACACGGGCGCAGGAGCGATAGTTTTTAGCGCGATCGCCGTTTTGAAGTAAAAACAAAGAAAGTGCAGCGGCAAAAACGCGATCTTGGTCCCAATTGGGGTGAGTTTCTAGATAATTAGCTAAAGATTCGTGTAATTCTTCGGGAATTTCAGCCAAAATGCTTACAGATGTGCTCATAAGGAATAAAAAAAATTATAGTCACTAAGACTATTGTTGTCTGGTTAAGGGTGGATTTGTCAATGATACAGAATGTTAACAAATTGAGTCAAAGAAAATAAGCTCAACCTATTAATCAGGGTTTGAGAAGTTTTTTGTTACATAACTTAAGAAAATCTGGAATTAGAAGGATATCCCCATCAAAAATACCAAAGTTTGATTCTGTGGTGACAACCTGTGGAAAAGTTTGGGTAAACTGTGGAAAAAATTCAAATTAATTGTGGAAATAATGGGGAATCTGTAGTGGAAAACTCAAAACAAAAATTGATAAAAATTTAGATTCGTAGATACAAAAAAACTCACCCGTAGGTGAGTAAAGTTTAAGCGAATGAAAAGTTGAGATAACTGGAAAATTCAGTCTCTAGTGCGCTAAACCAATTTCATTAGCTGCGCGAGAAAGCATAACTTGTTGACGATTTCTGAGATGTTTGTGGTGATTGATCATCAGATAACGTGCTTTTTCTTGGGTTGATACTTGAGGTTGATTCGGAGTAGTCATAGTTGTTGTTCCTGCTTTATTGTAAGTAGTGCCACGATAGGTTAAATTAGCCACAGGTTGGATTACTGGTGCTTTTTTCAAGTTGCGGAATCTCCAATCAAGTCCTCGATATTTACCTGCTACAGAAGTACTTGTGGTTTCTACAACCGTAGGATTATGTTCATAAGTAATACCACGATATGTAAGTTTCATTTTTGTCGCCTCCTAGAATTCGAGTAATCAATTGAGGCGCGTTCCTTCGGGTAGTTTCCCTACTTCCGTTCTCACTAGGTTTAGTAAGAATGAACGATTTACTTTCTGTATCTATTGTTACCGTTTTTCCAGAAAATGTCAAGGGGTATATAGGCTAATATTGATTAAAATTTGTAACAAGTCAGAGGCTTGCTTTTTTTGGTAAGCTAAACCCTAGCTATAGCCAAATTCTATGCGCTTATGGACAATCTAAGTCAAAAAAAATCAGTTAAAAAAGCCAATCAATGGCTGAAATGGTATCAGTGGCTATCACCTGGGTTATTCGTCAAGCGTTGGTTACTGATTACCATTAGTGGAGTCTTACTCGCTGGATTCGGTATAGCTATTTGGAGTAATTTAACCCCAGTTTATCGAATTATGGCGCTAGTTTCAGGATTATTAGAAGTAATTACCGAAATTATGCCTAGTTATGTGTCTGGACCTTTAGTAATTATCGCTGGTTTATTTTTGATTTTTTGGGGACAAAGTAGTACTGTTAATACCATTACTAGAGTACTTAAACCAGAAAATGACGAGCAAATCCTCGATTTATTGATGAATCATCGTCGTCTCAATCGAGGACCAAAAATCGTCACTATTGGGGGAGGAACAGGATTATCCAACCTCTTACGAGGATTAAAGGAATATAGTGCTAATATCACAGCCATTGTGACTGTAGCAGATGATGGCGGATCTTCGGGAAGATTGCGACGGGAAATCGGAGTATTACCACCAGGAGATATTCGTAATTGTCTAGCAGCTTTAGCTGATGAGGAAAAATTATTGACAGAGTTATTTCAATATCGCTTTAATGCGGGTGATGGTTTAATAGGTCATAGTTTTGGTAATTTATTCTTAACAGCGATGAGTGATATTACAGGAGATTTGGAAAAAGCGATCGCAGCTAGTTCTCGTGTTTTAGCGGTTAGGGGTAAAGTCTTACCCTCGACTTTAACCGATGTCAATCTCTGGGTAAAACTTACTGATGGCAGAATTATCGAAGGTGAGTCTAGTATTGCTAAAGCTAGGGGAAAAATTGAAACTATTGGTTGTCATCCTACTGAAGCGATCGCCTTACCCGCAGCTGTTAAAGCTATTCAAGAAGCAGATTATTTAATCATTGGTCCAGGTAGTCTCTATACTAGTATTATTCCTAATTTGTTAGTTCCTGATATCGTTAAAGCGATCGCTGAGAGTCAAGCACCTAGCATTTATATCTGTAATATAATGACCGAACCTGGAGAAACCGACGAATATAGCGTTTCCGATCATATCCGTGCTATAGATAAGGTAACTAAAGGTAAAATTTTTGATGCAGTTTTGGTTAATCGTACTTTACCATCAGACGCAGCTTTAGAACGTTATGCCACCGAAAACTCTCACCCCGTTATCTTAGATCGCGAGGCGATCGCTAAATTAGGACGGGGTATTGTTTTAGCTAACATTATGGAAGAAGAAACCATTGAAGGATATATTCGTCATAACTCTCAACTTTTAGCCCAAGTTTTGTTACGCTGGTATCATCAAGTATCTAAATAATTTGCTTATGAAACTAAGACCAATTCCTAAACCTCAACAAAAGACTAAAACTTCTAAAAGACGTCGAAAAATAGCGAAAAATAATCTACAGACTCCTGTAAAAACCCCTTTTAAATTTAACTGGAAACATGTAGGTTTACCCGTGGCGATCGCTTCTTCTGTATGGTTAAGCTTATTTTTAGGGGGGATGATTACCCTAGGAGGAGTACCGGCTTCGGTTTTAGGTATCTTTCTTAAAGATCCTACGTCGATTACTGCTTTTGTAGTCAGAGACAATAAACATTTACACAGTCGTCTTCAAGAGTTAAAAGTTGAGAAAGTGATGAAAGCTTACTATCGTCCTCAAATTCCTGATGAAATAATACTAGATCAATATATCCATCAGATTTTCTATAATTGGACAGGTTATATTGGTGCTAATTATGAGGTTACTCCTGATGGTAAGTTGATTTTAACCGAATCAGGATTTCAAGAACTCCTACGGGAATTGGAACGTTAATAACTCTAGTAGCTATTTTTGGTAAAATTGACTATAATATTATGGTAAGAATAACTATAATTGTCGATACCCCAAAATACTGTGTTTACTACATTATCTCAACCTCAAACCCCAACAATCCCCCATGATTTATTTACAGCTATAAACGAGCTAAAAAAAGAATTAAACGCCGTAATTTTGGCTCACTATTACCAAGAACCAGATATTCAAGACATAGCTGACTATCTCGGTGATTCTCTCGGTCTTTCCCAACAAGCAGCTAGTACCAACGCAGAGGTCATAGTCTTTGCGGGAGTGCATTTTATGGCAGAAACCGCTAAAATTCTTAATCCAGATAAACTAGTACTCCTACCAGATTTAAACGCGGGTTGTTCCCTCGCTAATAGTTGTCCTCCCGAAGCTTTTGCCCAATTTAAAGCCCAACACCCTGACCATATAGTCATATCCTATATCAATTGCACCGCTGAAATTAAAGCGATGAGTGATATTATCTGTACTAGTTCCAACGCGGTAAAAATTGTGGAACAAATACCAGAGGATCAACGGATTATTTTTGCACCAGATCGCAATTTAGGTCGTTATGTCATGGAACAAACCGGAAGAGAATTACTCCTCTGGGATGGTAGCTGTATAGTCCATGAAACCTTCTCAGAAAAGAAAATTGTCCAGCTACAAACTCAATATCCCCAAGCAGAAATAATCGCTCATCCCGAATGTGAACCCCCTGTATTGCGACACGCTAATTATATTGGCTCTACTACTGCTTTACTTCAATATGCTCTACAAAGTAGTCAAGAAACCTTTATCGTCGCTACAGAGCCAGGAATCATTCACCAAATGCAAAAGCAAGCACCACATAAACAGTTTATACCAGCTCCAGGACAAAATAACTGTGCTTGTAATGAATGTCCCTATATGCGTCTCAATACCCTCGAAAAAATCTATCTAGCGATGCAAAATAAACAACCAGAAATTGTTTTAGCCCCAGAAATTATGACAGCTGCTCTCAAACCAATTCAACGTATGTTAGCATTATCTTGAGCTATAGGCATTTTAGCTAAACTTGCGGCGATCGCTCCTAAATCTAAACCAGAAGGATAAGCTTTTTCCGATTTAATTCGTTTAATATCAGCTTCCCGAATGGGTACATTTAACTTAGTGGCGATCGCTCTGACAACATCACCACGATCGATTACTCCTGCTACTGCGCCCGCGGGAGATAGAATAGTAATCCAGGGTTCTGATATTTTCTCCAAAGACTGAATCACCAAGTATAAGGGCGTTTTTTCCCCAACAGCGGGAATTTCTGTCAGAGGATAAGCTATTTTAGCCAAAGTTAGATAATCCCATTCACTGCGTGGAAATCTTTGTAAATCTGCAATTCTCACCATTCCGCAATAACGTCCTTCTGTAGCTGCATAATAAGGGAAATTACGATGATCATCACAGAGAATATATTGTTGAGCAAATTCAGCTAGAGTTAACTTACCTTCAACTACGCGATAATCACGAGTCATTACCTCAGCTGCTTTGATTTGTAATAAACTTTTTTGCAGTATAGCAATACGTTGATAAGCATTTGCATTGCGTAAAATAAACCAACCAATAAAAGCCAACCACAAACCACCAAATGCACCACTAATAAACCAGACAAATAGCCCAAATAAAATACCCAACCAACCTACTAACATACCCGAAAAAGCAGCCCAGACCATTCCTGTAAAGGGATCTCCTGTAGCTTTCCAGACGATCGCCTTAAAAATTTGTCCTCCATCCAAAGGTAAACCAGGAATCAAATTAAATAAAGTTAATACCAGATTAATTGTGGCTAAATCTGAGACAATCTGGTTAATTATTCCTGAATCGGGTAAATAGTTACTAAGAGTAAAAAAACCAAGGAATAGAGCAAAACTAACCAATGGCCCTGCTACAGCTACCAAAAACGCTTCCAGGGGAGTCTTTGACTCTCTTTCTATGGAAGCTACCCCCCCAAAGAGAAATAAAGTGATAGAATTAACCTTAATACCTTGTTTTAGCGCGGCTATACTATGTCCTAATTCGTGTAAAAGCACAGAAGAAAACATTAATAGCGCGATAGCTAAACCCGCTACCCAAGACCAAATTCCTGGTGCATCAATTTGCTGAGCATTAATCAGAGTAACTAATGCTAAGATCAAAAACCAGGAAGGGTCTAGGTAGAGTGGAATACCTAGTAAAGACCCTAATCTCCAGTTGTTTTGCATACAAATAATCCTATCTTGATAATTATATTTTATCAGGTTTTTTAAACCTTGAGTTCCT
Source organism: Gloeocapsa sp. DLM2.Bin57 (assembly GCA_007693955.1). Taxonomy (NCBI): domain Bacteria; kingdom Bacillati; phylum Cyanobacteriota; class Cyanophyceae; order Chroococcidiopsidales; family Chroococcidiopsidaceae; genus Gloeocapsa; species Gloeocapsa sp. DLM2.Bin57. The sequence goes on along the minus strand of RECR01000098.1, from coordinate 4,091 downwards.
AATACAAAAATCAATAATATTACTTTAATAATCTTAATAAAGAAGAAGGGTTTATTTAATAATAAATCAGCTAAAATATACGTAGTTGAATTGAGATAAAGATTTTGACTCCTACAGATTTAATGGCAACTGACACTACACTCTGGGAATGGCAAGGACAAGAATTACCTTATTTACGTTGCACTCTGTTAGCCCAATGGCAACATGGTTTCTTTACTCGCCAATTTTACCCCAATTCACCCGCAAAACTGACAGAAATCTTAGGGGTAGATGGGAAAACTTATCAATTGCAACAGATACATGGAAATAGAGTGGTTAAACCCTCCGAAGGGATTAGGGAAGGTGATGGGTTAATATCCGAACAGCCTAACCAAGCTATCTGGGTAGCTAGTGCTGATTGTACACCAATTTTACTAGGAGATGTAGAGACTAATAGAGTAGCAGCTGTACACGCAGGTTGGCGAGGAACAGCCCAAAGTATAGTTACCAAAGCGATCGCCCGTCTAGTAGAATCAGGCAGTAAGCTAGCAAATATACGTGTAGCATTAGGTCCAGCAATAAACGGAAAAGTCTATCAAGTAGGCTTAAGCGTAGCAGCTAATGTCTGTAAGAGTATTATGGCAACAACCCAAAGTGATGACGAGGTAATAGCGATCGCCTTTAAACACAATCCTAGTCCTTTAGAATCAGACTCTCAACCAGGGAGAGTGCGCCTGAATGTATCTTTAGTTAATTATCTACAACTTAGACAACTAGGAATCGAACCTCAACAGATAGCGATCGCCCCTTTTTGTACCTATCAACAACCAGAATATTTTTTCTCCTATCGACGTACCCAAGAAAAAAAAGTACAATGGTCTGGAATAGTATCTAACTAATTAAGGATATGTCTAAAAATTATCCCGAAGTCACAGCAGATATAGTCGAGTACGTTAAACAACTAAGAGGTATTATTCCCGATACTCTCAAAGGGTTTTATAGTATGTCAGGGGCCGCATCTAAAGATGGAGCGCTTGATAAAAAGACTAAAGAATTAATCGCTTTAGCCATTGGTGTAGCCACTCGTTGCGACGGATGTATTGGATTTCATACAAAAGCACTCCACGAATTAGGGGCTACTCGTGAAGAAGTAGCCGAAGTATTAGGGATGGCTATTTATATGGGGGGTGGTCCTTCATTGATGTATGCAGCTGATGCTTTACGGGCTTTTGACCAATTCACTAACTAGCTAATTGACCTATGGAGAATCCCCATCCTAAACCGGAGGGGAGTATAAATGAAAAAAGTAACGAATTAACGTTTTAACCAAGCTTGACTACGTTTTTCGATATTTTTGGTAAATAACCAATAAAAGAAACGCACCCCTAGACTAGTTAATACTAACAGAGTGGACATAGCCGCAGCAGCACCAATATCTCCCGCGTCATCCATATTAACAATGGCGATCGCTGCTAAATTAGCGTCATCAGGACGTAAAAAGATTATTGCTGAAACTGTTACCATTGCGTTAACGAAATAATAGATACCGATACTTAAGATAGCCGGGAGACACATTGGCAGAGTCACGCGCCAAAAAGTCTTATAAAAGGGTACAGACATAGAAGCCGAAACCGATTCAAATTCAGGATCTAACTGTTTTAACGCTGTATTCGCTGTTAAAAAACAAACGGTGTAAAAGTGGATAATATTGCACAAGATAATTAGGGGGAAAGATTTATTCCCAAAGGGATTAGGAATCAGCCAATTATTCCCAAAAGGATTCGGAATCACCATGGCTAGATTCCCGTTATTAATCCCGAGGTTATTATCTACCACGAAGAAAAATAGGTAACCCAAACCTAAGACTAACCCAGGCAAAGCTAAGGGCATTGTAGAGAGAAAATAGTTAATTAAGCGTAAAATGCGCAGATTTTTGCCTTTTTCTACCAGATAAGCGCCAATAAATACTAAGATTGTCCCGAAAATAGCTGTTAATAGGGACACAATAATACTATTTTGATAAGCGCTATAACCACCACCTGCGACTCTACTAAAGTCAAAGTTACTCAGACTAAATTTAAACTGATAGAAATCATAGGGCCAAATCTTAATTAAGGAAGCTAGAATAATCGTGGCGAAGATAATAATTGCTGCTAAAACAATCATTGCACAGAAAACGAACATTAAACTATCGAGGAGTTTATTCGGTTTAGGTTGTAAAGGTACTGCTTTAGCACTAACTAAGGCTGTTTGACGTCTTTGGATAATTCTATCAATGATAAAAGCCATCACAGCAGGAATTAACAGAAAAACGCTAATAGTCGCACCCATGGAGAAGTTTTGTTGTCCAATTACCTGTTTATAAATATCTGTCGCTAAAACATTAAAATTACCCCCTACAACCTTGGGGACACCGAAATCTGTAAAAGCGAGGATAAAACAGACAAAAACTGCGCTAATTAAACCATATTTAACGCTAGGTAAGGTTACAGTCAAAAAAGTTCGCCATTTAGGAGTTCTTAAAACCTCCGCTGCTTCATAGAGACGAGCATCGGTTAAACTTAAAGCGGTGATCAGAATCACTAAAGCTTGGGGAAAACAATAAAGACTCTCACCCATAATAATACCAGTAGCGCCATATAGCCCAATATCCCAACCTGCTCTAGTAATAATACCCTGTCTCCCGAATAAATAGATTAAACCGATCGCATGAGCTAAAGGTGGTATATATAAAGGCAGCATCCCTAAGATGTTAAAGATTTTTTTACCATGTATTGCAGTACGCGTCAAAGCGTAAGCAAAGATAAAAGCCAGGAATACTGAAATTAAGGTACTAGCGATCGCCACATAAAAACTATTAAAAAAAGAAGCAACCAAATTAGGATTAGTTACATAATCGAGATAATTTTGTAAACCAATCCAATTACCCTCTTTATCCTGGAAACTTTTTAAAAAAATAGGAGAAAGAGGTAAAACCACACCCCATAATAACCACAGAGTACTCACAACCAGAACAATACGCATGATCCAGTCTTCTCTGGTGATAATGGGTTTAATTACCTGAGTTTTGCTAGTAGTAATAGTCATATTTCTGGGAATACTTGTATCTTATCTGGTGGTAATTGCAATTGCAGAGTTGAACCATAGCTTAAATCTAAGTCTCTAACCTGATGAGTAGATAACTCAATGGTCATAATTTCTTGAGCGTTACCATCAGGAGATAAACTAAGATGATAGTTAGAGCCTAAAAATTCTACCGATTCAATGGTGGCATTAATTACATTAGGTAGATTATCAGCGGCAGTAACTAAAGAAACATTTTCGGGACGAATAGCGATACTCACAGGAGTATTAACCCCCAAATCCTGGTCAATAATTTCCAGGTTAATATTATTACCACAACGTACCTGATTCTTAGCGGTAGTTACCCCTTTTAAAAAGTTCATGACTCCGATAAAATTAGCCACAAAAGGAGTATTAGGACGTTGATAAATCGCGTGGGGAGAACCAATTTGAGCGATATAACCCTTATCCATCACTACAGCGCGATCAGCCATAGCTAAAGCTTCGGTTTGATCGTGGGTTACCATAATCGTGGTTATGCCCAAACTTTTTTGTAATCTAGTTATTTCTGTGCGTAGTTTTACTCTGACTTGTGCGTCTAAAGCGGAGAGAGGCTCATCTAAAAGTAATAAGCCAGGAGACAAAGCCAAAGCTCTAGCTAAAGCTACTCTTTGTTGTTGTCCACCTGACATTTGGGCTGGATATTTATGTCCTATTCCCTCTAAGCCTACCATATTGAGCAATTCTTCGACCCTATTTTTAATTTTTCCGGGTTCAGCTTTAGCATTTTGTAAACCATAAGCGATGTTTTGAGTCGCGGTTAGATTGGGAAATAACGCATAAGATTGGAAAACTATCCCAAAATCTCGCCCAGAGGCACTCAAACGGGAAACATCTTTCCCACCTTGGATGATTTTCCCCGTGGTTTGTTGTTCTAAACCCGCGATAATCCTTAATAGGGTAGTTTTTCCACAACCCGATGGACCAAGTAAACAGACGAATTCTCCAGGGTAAACGTCTAAATAGACATCTCTGAGTGCGACAAATTT
>RECR01000097.1 GCA_007693955.1 Gloeocapsa sp. DLM2.Bin57 | reverse complement strand
TCTTCCTTGTCTCACCTTCGCCAGAATCTCATTGTCAAAAACCTACACCTGTGAGGAGGGGGAGAGGGGGAGAGGGGGAGAATTCCTTTCTTCCGAATTGACCCTCACCAGAATTTAGTTTTTCAGCAGACCCTATCTAAAAAGGGATATCATCTAAATTTTTATTTGTTTCAACAGGCGATATCTCTGTATCTTCTGTCAAAGTGTTTGCTTTAGGCTTAAAAGATTCTAATTCAACAACATTAGTTTCTGTAGATTCTTTAGATTCTGTAAATGTAGCTACAGGAATAGAAGCAGTAATAGGATAAACATGAGAGATATTTAATTCTGCTCGTTTTTCCTTTGTTCCCGAGGTATTTTCAAAGGTTCTCATGGCTAAACGACCTGTGAGAATAACTTGGTCACCCTGATTATATTTTTCTTTGATTTCTGATGCTGTATTACCCCATCCGATCGCTTTTAAAGTTCCTGGTGTATCATTTGCTCCTAAACCTTCGATTTCGATTAACATATGAGTCTGAGGTATTTGACTATCTTGAGTGTAGCGTAACTCTGGTTCACTGACAATTTTAGCCATTAAAATACAAGTATTCATAGTTTGATGTCCTTTTTAATGATCTATAAGAACAATTGTACTATTATTTGTCTCAGATAAGCTGTTAAAATCAAAATTATTTATTAGAAAGTATGAAAATTGCGATCGCACAACTTAACCCTACTATTGGTGATTTAGCGGGGAATGGACAGAAAATTATCAGTCAATCTCAACAAGCTAAAGCAGCTCAAGCGGATTTACTGTTAACTCCTGAGTTGTCTCTATGTGGTTACCCTCCTAGAGATTTATTGCTGAATCCTAATTTTGTGCAATCGAGTTTAGCTACTATCCTCGACTTAAGTAAACAAGTTGCTTGTCCAACTTTGGTAGGAACAGTGCAACCTAACCCTCAAGCTAACTCAGAAGGGGAAAAACCTCTCTATAATACCATGACGTTATTAGCAGAAGGTGAGGTTGAGAAAATCTTTGTTAAACGTTTACTACCTACTTATGATGTTTTTGATGAATATCGTTATTTCGCACCAGGAAGAGAAAGCAGCTTTTTAAGCTTAAATAATCTGCGCGTTGGTGTAACTATCTGTGAGGATTTATGGAATGATGAACAGTTTTGGGGAAGGAGAAATTATCGGGTTAATCCTGTAGCTGAATTAGCTGCATTAGGAGTAGATTTAATCCTTAACCTCTCTGCTTCTCCCTATACCGTGGGTAAACAGAAGTTGCGCGAAATCATGTTACAACACGCGGTAAGACGTTACAATATTCCTATCATCTATGTTAATCAGGTTGGGGGCAATGATGATCTAATTTTTGATGGTCAAAGTGTAGCTTTTAATCGTCAGGGTGAGGTCGTTTGTCGCGCTAAAAGTTTTCAAGAAGAGTTATTATTTGTTGAATTTGACCCTGTTACTCGGGATTTATTACCAAGTAATATTAATCCTCTTTCTAGTTGTGAGGCTGAGGAAATTTGGTCAGCATTGGTACTCGGAGTGCGAGATTATACTCATAAGTGTGGTTTTCAACAAGCTGTTTTGGGTTTGAGTGGTGGGATTGATTCTTCTTTAGTAGGGGCGATCGCTGTTGATGCTTTAGGAAAAGATAATGTCTTGGGAGTGATGATGCCTTCTCCCTATAGTTCTGAGAGTTCTGTATCAGATGCTACTAATTTAGCCAAAAATCTGGAAATCAAGACAATTAAATTACCGATTGAACACCTTATGAAAGGTTATGCTCAGGTTTTAGATCCTTTATTTGCAGGTACAGAATTCGGTATCGCTGAAGAAAACCTACAATCACGGATTCGGGGTAATTTGTTAATGGCGATCGCCAATAAGTTTGGTTATCTATTGTTATCTACAGGTAATAAATCAGAGATGGCGGTTGGGTATTGTACCCTTTATGGGGATATGAATGGAGGATTAGCGGTAATTGCTGATGTACCCAAAACCTTGGTTTATAGTCTCTGTGAGTGGTTAAATCGCGATCGCGAAGTTATCCCTGTCAATGTCTTGACTAAACCTCCTTCAGCGGAATTAAAACCTAATCAAGTAGATCAAGACTCTTTACCTACTTATGATATCCTTGACGATATCTTGGAGAGAAGTATCTGTCAACATCATTCTCAAGCTGAAATCATTGCAGCAGGATATGATTTACATACAGTGCAAAAAGTCTTAAAATTAGTAAGCAAAGCCGAATTTAAACGGAAACAAGCGCCACCTGGTTTGAAAGTAACCGATCGCGCTTTTGGTACTGGTTGGCGGATGCCTATTGCTAGTAAAATCGAGCTATGTTAGGTTAAATAGCTTTAGAATAAGTCTGAGTTTTCTGTTTTTTCAGATAGGTATCAAACACCGCAGCGATATTTCTAATTAATAGTCTTCCGGTGGGAGTTACCTCTATTCCTTCTTCTGAAAGTGTTAGTAATCCATCGGCTTCTAAGTCTTTGAGTTCGGGTATTTCTTGTCTAAAATAGGTTTCAAAGTCAAAATCAAAACCTAGATGATATTTTTGTTCTAAATCTCTTTGATTTAAACGAAACTGACACATTAATTCCATAATAATAGTACGTCGTAGAATGTCATCATGAGTGAGTTTTACTCCTCTTTCTATTGGGAATTTATGTTGTTCGATAGCTTGATAATAATCTCTTAAACGCTTCTGATTTTGAAAGTAACCATCGTAAAGCATACTGATAGAAGTCATCCCAAATCCTAATAAATCTGATTCGGGTTTAGTTGTATAACCTTGAAAGTTACGATGTAATTGACCTTCTCTTTGAGCGATCGCTAGTTCATCATTGGGTTTAGCAAAGTGATCCATACCAATATAAACATAACCATTATTGGTTAATTCTGTTATGGTCATTTGTAGAATAGCTAATTTTTCAGCAGCTGAGGGTAAAGCTGCTTGGGGTAAGTTTTTTTGGACTGGTTTTAACCAGGGTATATAAGCAAAATTAAAGACAGCGATACGATCTGGATTTAGCTTAATTGTTTTGGCGATAGTATCTCGAAAAGTTGCTAAATTTTGAAAAGGTAATCCATAAATTAAATCTACATTAACACTTTCAAAACCTGCAGATTTTATTGAGTCCATAACCTCGAATAAGATACTTTCTGGCTGAACTCTATTGATAGCTTGTTGAACTATATGATCAAAGTCTTGGATACCAAAACTAATGCGATTAAAGCCAAAACTTTTTAGGTTATAGATATAATTTCTATCTAGATATTTGGGATTAATTTCTAGGGAGATTTCTCCTTGATTATCTACTTTGAAAAACTGATTTATTTTGCTCCAGAGTAATTCGATTTGATGTAAGTTTAAATAATTAGGTGTTCCTCCACCCCAATGGAGTTGATGTACAATTCTCTCTGAATTAATTAAAGCTGCTGTTTGTTCAATATCTTTAATTAAATGTTTTAGATATATCTCTGCTAACTCTTTTTTTTGGGTAATTACTGTATTGCAACCACAAAAATAACAGGGGGTTTCACAAAAAGGTATATGACAATAGAGAGAAAGGGGAATTTGTCGATAGTTACCAATTTCTACAGCTGACAGAAAGTCTCTAGTGGTAAAATCTGGGGTTAATTGTGTTGCGGGAGGATAACTGGTATAGCGAGGTATAGGGCGATCGTATTTTTGTAATAAGTCACTATTAAATTGAACTGTTGATTGAGAAAAATTCATGATTTATCTTGAAGGTATTTTATGGCAATATTTATCTTGGGCGTCTTTGTAAAACGCCCTTAAGGATAATTGAATTGGGCTAAAATTCGGTTTTTATTCTGCGTTAATTAGTTCTACCGAAGTGTTCCCTACTGGTTTTTCTGTACTTCCTGGGATGTCTTGACGGGTAATCAAATCAAAAACATGATCGCCAATGGCTGCTTTTACTTCTGCTTCTAATGAGTGCATGACATCACGATTAAGTACAAAAGCATAGTTAGCCTCTGTGACAATTTTCTGGGCTAATTCTTCGTCAACAGGAAGACTATTGAGGGTATCGCGATACTTAAATTTAAAAGCTTTTCTTGCTTCTACAGAGGTAAAAGCATCAAACTCATAGAATTTTGTACCTTCGTTTTCTGGTAACTTAAGGGCTGAACGTACGATATGTTTTAACCCTTGACCTCCTGAAAGATCACCTAAATATCTTACATAGGAATGAGCAACCAGTAAAGCAGGTTCACTATTAGCTATTTCTTTGAGGCGATTTACGTATGCTTCACCCGCTGTAGACGGGGTGATCGTTTGTTGCCAATTATCACCGTAATAATAGGCTAAATCTTCGACTAGTTTGTCGCGACGATTGAGTTCAGGAAAATAAATTAATCCGACTACAGGATGTTCTCTATATCGGGATAATTCTTCTTCTAGGGTACTGTAAACAAAATATAGGTTAGCTAGTAGTTTACGGAAGGGTTCTTTTTCTACTATACCTTTGAGGAAACATTTCATATAAGCGGTATTTTCCGCCATGGTATGAGATTCTTTTGTCCCTTCTCGTAATTGGCTAGCTAGATTGGTGGTCATAAGTGAGATTCTCTTAAACCTAGTTTACGATATCTGATTATATAAGAATATCTAAGTTGACTTTTATCTATTCACAAAACTTAATGGTAATGATAGACATTAACCTAGATAAGATATGATTAGTTAGCCATTAAGCAAAATCCTAAGTAATTATGAACAACACAGCTTCTGCAACTTTGACTAAAAAAACCACCACGGAAGAAACTTTGTTAGCACCAAGATTTTATACAACAGATTTTGAAGCTGTCGCTAACATGGATATCTCCTCACAGGAAGAAGAGTTAAAAGCGATGATCGCCGAAATGCGTACCGACTATAATCGCGATCATTTTGTGCGAGATGAAGAGTTTCAACAATCCTGGGAACATATTGACGAAAAGACTCGCCGAGTTTTTATTGATTTTTTAGAACGTTCTTGTACTTCAGAATTTTCGGGATTTTTGTTGTTTAAGGAATTATCCCGTAAAATCAAGGATCGTAACCCAATTTTAGCAGAAATTTTTCATCTTATGGCACGGGATGAAGCCAGACACGCTGGTTTTCTTAATAAAGCCATGGCTGATTTTAATATCACTCTGGATTTGGGTTATCTTACTAAAAGTCGTACCTATACTTTTTTTAAGCCAGAATGGGTTATCTATGCGGTTTATCTCTCGGAAAAAATCGGCTATTGGCGTTATATTCTGATGTATCGTCATCTGCAAGAACACCCCGAATATCAGTTTTATCCTCTGTTTAGAATGTTTGAAAGTTGGTGTCAAGACGAAAACCGTCACGGGGATATCTTTAAGGCTTTATTGCGATCGCAGTCGGCGATGTGGAATAACTGGAGAGCTAAATTATGGGCAAAATTCTTCTTATTATCGGTATTTGCTACCCATACTTTAACTGTACACGAACGAGCTGATTTTTACGAAGCTATTGGACTAGATGCTCAAGAATACGATCGCGAGGTTATTCGCAAAACTAATGAAACCTCAGCCAGGGCTTTTCCTGTTACTCTTAATGTGGAACATCCTGCATTTTTCCCTAAATTAGAACGTTGTGCTCAACGTAATGAGACTTTAAAAGCGATCGAAGCTAGTAATAGTCCTAAAATTGTCAAATTCTTCCGTAAATTACCCATAATAACCGGAATTTTCACCGATTTATTACGCTTATATCTGATTCCTGCTCAAGACGCTGAGTCATTAAGAGGAGTTGTGCTATAGTGTGCTAGATTAAGATCAGATTTCCAACCAGGATAATCGAATTAAATGCAGCACGGATCGTGAGACTTTTGTCTCACTTTGCTCCTCAATTACTCTTTGCATAGTAGTGAAAACTTTAATTCTTAAATCAAAATTATCTACAATCGGTTAAGATTACCTTTAAGTTTAGTAAAGATAGCCTAGATGAGAATCTTAGTAACAGGTGGAGCTGGATTTATCGGCTCTCATCTTATCGATTGTTTGATGTCAGAAGGTCATGACGTCATTTGTTTAGATAACTTTTATACTGGTCATAAACGTAACATTGTTAAATGGCTAGGTAATCCTAAATTTGACCTAATTAGACATGATATTACTGAGCCTATTCGCTTAGAAGTTGACCAAATCTATCATTTAGCCTGTCCGGCTTCTCCTGTACATTATCAATATAATCCAGTTAAGACGATTAAAACCAATGTGATGGGAACTCTGAATATGCTAGGGCTAGCTAAGCGTGTCAAAGCCAGATTTTTACTAGCATCCACTTCAGAAGTATATGGAGATCCTGAAGTTCATCCCCAACCCGAAGAATATCGCGGTAATGTTAACTGTATTGGCTTGAGAAGTTGTTATGACGAAGGTAAACGGGTAGCAGAAACTCTAGCTTTTGATTATCATCGTGATAATAAAGTAGATATTCGTGTAGCGCGTATTTTTAATACCTATGGTCCGAGAATGTTATTTAATGATGGACGTGTAGTAAGTAATTTTGTGGTTCAAGCTTTACAAGAAAATCCACTTACTGTCTATGGTGATGGTTCTCAAACTCGGAGTTTTTGCTATGTATCTGACTTAGTGGATGGCTTGCAAAAATTGATGAACAATGATTATATTGGACCTGTTAATTTAGGAAATCCTGGAGAATATACCATCTTAGAATTAGCTAAAACTATTCAAGATATGGTTAATCCCGGCTTAGATTTAGTGTTTAAACCCCTTCCTCAAGATGATCCTCGTCGTCGTCAACCAGATATTACTAAAGCAAAACAATACCTCAATTGGTCACCGACAATACCTTTACAAGAAGGATTAGAATTAACCATCAAGGATTTTCGAGAACGTCTAGAAACAGGTAATTAAAATCAGAGGGAAAGAAAATTATGCGCGTTTGTGTGATTGGAACTGGTTATGTCGGTTTAGTAACAGGGGTTTGTTTAGCTCATATTGGACATGATGTTATTTGTGTCGATAATAATGAGGAAAAGGTTAAACTGATGAAATCAGGACAATCCCCTATTTATGAACCTGGACTCTCAGAATTAATGCAATCAAGCTCAGCTGCAGGTAAACTAGAATTTACGAGCGATTTACAAGCAGGTGTAGAGCATGGGGAAATCCTCTTTATCGCGGTGGGAACTCCAGCTTTACCTACGGGTGAAAGTGATACTCGTTATGTAGAAGCAGTAGCAAGAGGGATAGGATCTTATCTCAATGGTGGTTATAAGGTAATCGTTAATAAATCTACTGTTCCGATTGGTTCGGGTGATTGGGTGAGAATGATTATTCTAGAAGGAATGCAAGAACGTCAGAAAACCTTAGTAACTAGTAGCGGATCTAATCTAGATTCAACAGAAATGATCGCTAAGTTTGATGTGGTCAGTAATCCTGAGTTTTTACGGGAAGGATCTGCGGTTTATGATACTTTTAATCCCGATCGCATTGTCTTAGGAAGTAATAGTGAGCAAGCGATCGCTCTGATGGTTGAATTGTATCAACCTATTGTTGAGCGCAGGTTTGCAGCTGATGTAAATGCACCTCCTGTACCCGTGGTTATTACTGAGTTGAGTTCGGCAGAAATGATTAAATACGCAGCTAATGCTTTTTTAGCCACCAAAATTAGTTTTATTAATGAGGTGGCGAATATCTGCGATCGCGTTGGCGCTGATGTTACCCAAGTAGCTAAAGGTATTGGTTTAGACTCTCGCATTGGGTCAAAATTCTTACAAGCAGGTATTGGTTGGGGTGGCTCTTGTTTTCCTAAAGATGTTTCAGCCTTAATTCATACCGCCCAAGATTATGGTTACAATACAGAAATACTTAACTCTGCGGTTAAGGTCAACCAACAACAACGCCTAATAGTAATCGAGAAGTTACAAAAAGAATTAAAAATCCTTAAGGGCAAAACTATCGGTTTACTAGGTCTAACTTTTAAACCCGATACCGATGATATGCGCGATGCTCCCGCTTTAAATATTATTGCAGAACTCAACCGTTTAGGAGCAAAAGTCAAAGCCTACGATCCTATTGTCTCTCAATCAGGATTAAGTCATGGTTTATCCGATGTAATTATTGAAAGTGACGCAGAAATGCTCGCTGATGGTTGTGACGCTTTAGTTTTAGTCACAGATTGGCAAGAATTTCACCAACTTGACTATACTAAAATAGCTAAAGTTATGCAAAACCTGGTGATTATCGATGGACGTAATTTCCTAGATAAAGGCAAAATTGAAGCCGCAGGATTTAACTATATCGGTATAGGTAGATAGGAGGAGTTAGGAGTTAGGGGTTAGGGGGAACGGTTGAACGGTTGAACGGTTTTATTATTCCTATATATCATACTCCTCGTCTCCCCATCTTCCCCGTCTCCGCAGTCTCCGCAGTCTCCCTACTCCCTCTTGTTACAATCTAGTAAATTTTAAAGGTAAATCAGAGCCTTCTACATCTATAAATAGATAGGGTCCCTCTAAACGGAGATTGTAGGCTTTTTCTAAAGCTTGGAAAAATTGTTGTTCTTGATTCATCATCGCAGGTGGACACATCATTTGGGTAGAACCAATCAAATTAACGCTAAAATTAGTACCATCGAGTTGATAACTAGTAAAATAGCGATTGCATCCACCATTACCACCAATACGATTATCTTCACCAAATTCGATGGTGGTTTGCACGTTATCTACTACTCCTTTACCTGTTAAATCTTCTAGTAACCATTGACTACCAGTTAATTGATTTTGCTCAGACATAACTTTATTTAAAACTAAGTTAACTTCGTTACTATTACCCCTAGTCAGTACAGGATAAAATTGAGTAGTAGTAAAAAATAGTTGCTCATCGAGATAAATTTCTGCTCGCACTACATAAGTTTGTCGTTCTTGAATGGTATTAGGATCATAACTTAATGCAAAAGCAATCGGAACTTGTTCACCAGTGGTGATTATAGTTTGACTAGCTATTTCTATCGCTGCTACATCTTGACGAGAGGTATCTAATAATTTTACCTGGATAACTGCTCCTAAGGGTAAAGCTATTCTCTCTTGATAAGTAATTGTCCCACTTACTGTCCCTTTGGTCATATTCTCTGTGATTAAATTTCCTAACTCTTTGGGTTGATCACCGATAGTAATCTCACAAAACTCCTGATTAGTGGGAATAAACAAATTAACTGTTTGTTCTCCTCTAATATTAGAGTAATTAGTCCCTGTCTCTGTTGTTTCTGTTTGAGCTGGTGTATTTAACCAAGTAAGATTATCTTGATGGTAAACTGCTCTGATGATTATTTCTGTCTGAGCTTGAATAATGCTAACTGTATTACTAATTGCTAGACATTTAGCGATTTCTTGCTCTTGAGTTTGAGCATAGTTAGGAGGAGTAAGCAGAATCATTCCCGCGATTGTCCAGAATAGACTATAAACAATAAAAGAAAATTGATGTTTCATAAATAAATATATTGTTAAAGAGTAGAGCGATCGCTCATCAAAAAGGGGATATCTTCACTTGGGGAAGTTGAAAGATAGTCTCTAAATCATAGGTTACACTGACACTGGTAGTATTTTCATTACTAAACCATGCAAATCCAGGGTAATTATATACTAGATTTTCTCTAGTAAACACTACTTTACCAAAGCTTTAATTTTCTCTACCCTCTAACCTAGAGAATTAATCATTGCAAGACAAAATTACGTAAGTTGTGTAACTAATTCTTATGCAGTAGAAGAAGCAAGAAGAAATATTGCAGCTAAAAAATTTGGTTCAATTGAACAACTAGATACTCTCCTCGACAAAATTTGTGTTGATAACACTTTAATAATCAATTTACCTGTTTCACTTCCAGAAAAAGATATTCCAATTTTAGCTGGAGCAATCACTCTTGAATGTACTCATTTACTAACTGGTGATCAGAAATATTTGGGCTTTATTTTTGGTGAATTAGTCTTAGGAGTAAAGGTCTTTTCGCATCAATTAATGGCTAGAAAATTAGTAAACTTGGGATTAATAAAAAAGAAAGAATAGAGCAATACTAAAAAATACTTATTCAAAAAAATCTTGTTACCAAAGCTTTAATTTTCTCTTTGATTGACCAATGATTTAAATAACTCTTCGTAGCGATCTAACACTTTTTCAAATGAATAATAATTTTCTGCGTATTTTCTGCCATTTTCTCCTAATTTTTTTAAGATATCGGGTTGATGATATAAATCTTTAATTGCTTGGGCTAAAGCTTGGGGATTTTCTGGGGGTACAACTACTCCTCCTTGACTTTTTTCTACTGCTAGGGCTGCTGTACCTAATGCTGGCACTGAGGCGATTATAGGGCAACCACTTGCTAATAATAATTGGATTTTTGAGGGCATATTAAAGTTAATGACGTTATGTTTTTGCATGACTAGACCTATGTCTGCACTCCCTAACATATCGGGTAGTTTCTCTCTAGGTTGAAAGGGTAATAAGAGGATATTATTGAGTTTTTTCGCTTCTGCTTGTAGTTTTAATTGAGCGATCGCCTTTTTTTCACCAACAATGACAATGACAATCTGCTCAATTGCTTTTAAATATTTACCCGCTTCTATGAGGTTTTCTAATCCTTGGGTTAAAGCTATATTTCCTGAATATAAGACTATAAATTTATCTTTAAGATTATTCTCTTGACGAAAATTACTGTCAGTTTTTTCTCTTGGTTTAATAAAATTTATATCTACCCAATTACTGATTTCAACTAATTTATTTTCAGGTACTCCTTTTTTTAATAAGTTATTTTGAAAACTTTCAGTTATTACGCTAATTTTATCAGCATTATTATAGGCAAATCGTTCTAATTTTCTCAAAATATTAATGAGTTGAGGATTAGTAATTAAGCCGACATGAATAGCAGCATCTGGTAAAATGTCTTGTACATTGAGAACCAAAGGACGACGATAAATTTTACTTAAAATAACTCCAGGAAGACATACAGGTAAACCCGGTATTGTCAAAAAAATAAGATCAGGACAAGGTGTTCTCAAGCATTGCCAAAAACTTAAAAATATGAAACTTAATTCAAAGAAAACACGATTGCGAAAATTTCTCTCAGTACGACTCCAGACATAACAACGTGCTAAACTAATCCCATTGAGTCTCTCCCTAGTGTATAGTTTACCTCTATACTCAGGATAAATTTCACTTTCAGGATAAGATGGCATTGCCGTACTAACGTGTACTTCATGACCTCTTCTCGCTAGTCCTTCTGCTAATTCTGTCATTAAAGGAGCGATACCGATTGGTTCAGGGTAATAATTATAAGAATAAATCAGAATGCGCATAGGAGTGGGTCATAAGCCTTTGATTTAAGAGATTAGGAAATTTTTAAAAGAGCCTTCAAAGCTTGTAAAATTAAGTGAGTTTAACCTCAATTCAGGTTGGGGACATAAAAATATAAAAGATAGCATAACATAACAACAGCTAAAATCGTCATGAGTAAATTTGTTTTTATTACTGGTGGAGTAGTTTCTAGTATTGGTAAGGGGATTGTAGCTGCTAGCTTGGGAAGACTGCTAAAATCTCGCAATTACTCCATTTCTATATTAAAATTGGACCCCTATATTAACGTTGATCCAGGGACAATGAGTCCTTTTCAACATGGAGAAGTATTTGTTACTGATGATGGTGCCGAAACTGACCTAGATTTAGGACATTATGAACGCTTTACTGATACTCCTATGTCTCGTCTCAATAGTGTGACTACTGGTTCAATTTATCAAGCGGTGATTAATAAGGAACGTAGAGGAGATTATATGGGGGGTACTGTCCAAGTGATTCCTCATGTTACTAATGAAATTAAAGAGAGGATACATAGGGTAGCTAAAAATACTAATTCAGATTTAGTAATTACCGAAATTGGGGGAACGGTAGGGGATATCGAGTCTTTACCTTTTTTAGAAGCTATTCGTCAATTTCGTAAAGACGTAGGCAGAAATAACGTGTTATATACTCATGTTACCTTGATTCCTTGGATTCAAGCAGCAGGAGAGATGAAGACTAAACCAACACAACATTCGGTTAAGGAGTTGCGCTCAATTGGGATTCAACCAGATATACTGGTGTGTAGGTGCGATCGCCCTTTACAAGCGGGAATGAAGGAGAAACTCTCAGAATTTTGCGATGTTCCCGTAGAATCGGTGATTACAGCGGTGGATGCTTCTAGTATCTACGAAGTACCCTTAATTCTAGAAGCAGAAGGATTAGCTAAACAAACCCTCAGTCTCTTGAAATTAGAAACTAGAGAGCCAAATTTAACCCAATGGAGTACTCTAGTTGATAAGATGAACTCTAGAAGTCATAAGTTAGATATTGGGATAGTAGGGAAATATATCCAGCTAAGTGCTGCTTATTTATCAGTAGTAGAAGCTTTAGGTCACGCGGCGATCGCCTCTGATACAGAACTGAACATCCAGTGGATTAATGCTGAAGATATCGAAATCGAAGACGCAGAGACACACCTGAAAGATATCGGGGGTTTAATAGTTCCTGGTGGGTTTGGTAGTAGAGGAGTAGAGGGAAAAATTAAAGCGATTCAGTATGTTAGAGAAAAGAAAATACCCTTTTTGGGATTATGTTTAGGAATGCAATGCGCTGTAATTGAATGGGCGAGAAATTTAGCTAATCTCCACGGTGCAAATAGTTCAGAATTAGATCCTGAAACGCAAAATCCTGTGATTAACCTTTTACCAGAACAACAGGATGTCATTGATTTAGGGGGAACAATGCGCTTAGGGTTATATCCCTGTCGTCTCTCTCACGATAGTTTAGCTTATTCTCTTTATCAACAAGAGGTTATTTATGAACGTCATCGACATCGTTATGAGTTTAATAACGCTTATCGCAATGGATTTATAGAAAAGGGTTATCGGGTGAGTGGAACTTCTCCTGATGGACGTTTAGTAGAGATTATCGAGTTAGCAGATCATCCTTTCTTTATCGCTACCCAATTTCACCCTGAATTTTTGTCTCGTCCTAATAATCCTCACCCCTTATTTTTGGGATTAGTTAAAGCCGCTTTAGCTACTAATATCGAATCGAAAATAAAAAGCTCTTGTTGAGTTAGGTATTAGGTGTTAGGTAAAAGGGAGTAGGGTGTAGGGTTTTAGGTTTTAGGTGCTATTATTCCTATATATCATACTCCCTCTTACCTGAGTGCATGAATACCTCATTCTTAATTCTTAATTCTTCATTTCCCTTCTCCCCTCTTCCTGCAGCTCCCCTATTCTCTCTTCCCTAAAGCCAAAGATCTAGCAGCTGCAGCTTTCACCGCTTCTATAAGGGCGCTACGAAAGGCGGCTTTTTCTAATTCAGCTACCCCTGCGATAGTAGTTCCTCCTGGACTAGTGACACGGTCTTTTAACTCAGCGGGGTGTAGTCCTTGAGTTTCTAAGAGTTTAGCTGTCCCGAGGACGGTTTGTAGGGCTAATTCCGAGGCGATCGCTCTAGGTAATCCTGCGGCTACTCCGCCATCGCTTAAAGCTTCTATCATCAAAGCCACATAAGCAGGACCAGATCCTGATAAACCTGTAACTGCGTCCATAAGATTTTCTGGGACTTCTACTACTTTACCAATAGCGTTGAGGAGTAAACGTCCTTGGGTTACTTGTTGAGTAGTTACTTGTTTTCCTGGGGTTATAGCTGTAATTCCATGTCCTACAGTTGCCGGTGTATTAGGCATCGCTCTAATGACGGGATAATCAGGAAATCCTGCTTCTAGACGTTCTAGGGTGACTCCCGCGAGAATGGAGATAATTAGGGGTTTAGGGTTTAGGGGAGTATCTAGGGATAATTCCGTTAAGACTGTGTTGAGTACTTGTGGTTTAATCGCTAATAAGACTACTTCTGTTCCTTCTATAACTTGCTGATTCTGATTAGTTACTTGTACTTGATAGGTTTGAGAGAGAAAATCAAGACGATTAGAGGAGCGATCGCTAACTAGAATCGTTCCTGGTGCAGAGATTTGCTGTTGAATGAAGCGAGATAAAATAGCTTCCGCCATTACCCCACCTCCAATGATACCTAGTTTGATAGACATCCTCTATTGTATAACACGACTAGATTGATTTCCCCAATTGGGATTAGTAGCAATTTTGGCTATTTTGGGTGTTTCTGATTCGGTTATTTCGCTAACTATACCAGTGATTGTGCTCACTTTAACGGAGTTAGGGGTAAACAGAAAGATACTTTCACCGATGCGTTCTTGATTACCGTCGATAGCGTAAGTACCTCCTGCGACGAAATCTACAGCTCTTTGTGCTTCTTCAGGATCCATTACGTTGAGATTTAATACTACAGAACGTCTTTCTTTTAAGATCTGAATTACTTTAGGCATTTCGGCGAAGGAGTGAGGTTCAATCACCACGACTTCTGAACTAGCTTGATTAATACCTGGCATACCAATTACATTATTACTTCTTGGGGTAGAGTTGAGCACTGTATCTGTTCCTGTATTAGAAAATTCTGTGTAACGTCGGCGATAGGAAGGAGTTTCCGATTCTTGTTCTACTGGTTTTTCGGTATAGCGAGAACTACTTGTTGGTGTCTCGGTAATTTCTTCTTCTTCGATATAGTCGTATTCGTCTAAGTCATCACTTTCGTTAATACCAACGATGTCTTTTAATTTTTTCCACATATTAGATTTTTCTAGTTTAGTTAATGGCTAAATTTTCCCATATTAGCAAGTTTTGTAGTTAAAAACTTTAGATTAATTTTAGGCTAATTAGTGCAAGAAGTGACGAACTCCTGTCAAAATCATAATCAGACCTAGTTCGTTAGCTGCTTTGATAGAATCGTTATCTCTAATTGACCCACCAGGTTGAATAATAGCACTAATTCCCGCGGCAGCTGCTGTGCGGACTGAATCATCAAAGGGAAAAAAGCCATCACTAGCTAAAACTGCTCCTGTAGCTTGATTTTCGGCTGTTTCTAGGGCTATTTTTACTGAACCTACGCGGTTCATTTGTCCTGCACCTATACCTACAGTTGTCTTGTTTTTGCTAATAACGATACTGTTAGATTTTACATGTTTAGCGACTTTCCAAGCAAAGATTAACTCTTGCATTTGTTCGGTGTCGGGGTGGAGTTGGGTGACTACTTCCCAAGTTTTGGGTTCATCAGGTGCTGAGTCTGTAGTTTGCACCAGGAGACCTCCTGCGATCGCTTTAAGACTATATGCAGGTCCAGAAGTGATGGTTGGTAATACCAATACCCGTAGATTAGATTTTTTACCGAGGATTTGTTGTGCTTCGGCTGTACATCCAGGAGCTACCACACATTCTAAAAAGGTTTTGGTTAATTCTTTAGCTGTATCTGCGTCTATAGGTTGATTAAGAGCAACAATCCCGCCAAAAGCTGATACCGAGTCAGCAGCTAAAGCCTTTTCATAGGCTTCTAGTAAGGTATTGCCTAGGGCTACGCCACAGGGGTTAGTATGTTTGAGAATAGCGGCCACTGGGGCTTCTTCTGGGGGAAATTCGCTGATAATTCCTCTAGCTGCTTCTAAATCCACTAAATTATTATAACTAAGCTCTTTACCTTGAATTTTCAAAGCTGTTGTCCATCCCTTGGGTTTATTCCCTATTTGATACCAAGCTGCTTGTTGATGGGGATTTTCTCCGTAACGTAATGCTTGTATTTGTTCTCCTGCTACGGCAAAATTATGGGGTAAGGTACTATTAGATTCGTAATTAGCTAGGTAACTGGCGATCGCCTGGTCATAGATTTGTGTTTGTTGAAAAGCTGCTACCGCCATATCTCTACGAAAATCGAGACTAGCTGTTGTCTCTTCACTTTTACTTAATTCTGTGAGATAGTTCTCATAACTATGGGGATTAGCTAATACTGTTGTATGAGCGAAATTTTTAGCCGCCGCGCGTAATAATGCTACCCCACCGATATCTATTTGTTCGATCGCTTCGGCTAGGGTTACTCCTGCTTTAGCGATGGTTTGTTCAAAAGGGTATAAGTTAACTACTACTAAATCGATTGCGCGAATTTGATTAGCTTCTAAGTCTGCTAAATCTGTGGCTACATCTCTTCTGGCTAAAATACCTCCATGAATACGCGGGTGTAAAGTTTTCACTCTTCCCCCGAGTATTTCTGGAGATTGGGTATAGTCGCTGACTTTAGTCACAGGTAAACCTGCTTCGGTTAATATTTTAGCTGTTCCACCACTGCTAATCAACTCAAAGTCAAAATCTTGTACTAATTTGCTGGCTAATTCTACGATACCAGTTTTATCCCAAACACTCAGTAAAGCTAAACGCGACATCACTACTAAAAATTTAAATAGGGTTTATTACTTATCTTATCTTATTAGGGATAGATAGGTTTAATAGTTAAATCCTGATAAAATTGCTCTTGAATCAATTCGACTTTTGACTCAGCTGAGAGTAATAATAAAGCCCAAAACACCCCAACGCGATCCTGACTATTGAATAAAATCAATAACTCTTCTAACTGTAAACAAGTTAACTCAAATTCTTTATGTGAGTCTAAAAACTCTCCTAGGGAATTAGCTATCTCTGTTAAATTCTCCTGATGGGCTAATTGAGTGATTAATTGTGCTTTAACCTTAGCTGAAGTCTTAGAACGCTTAACTCTGGTTTTTTCAGTGAATTTAGCTTCTAATTCGCGGATTTGGGTGATTAACTCCGTTAAAGTAACCCGACGTTGACGTAAAGGAGGAGCAGAAGTTCTTCTACGTAAATGTTTTTCTAGAGAAACGGCTACTCTAGGATTTCTAGTAGCTAATTCTAACTCTGTTTCTGGTTCTAGAGACTCGATCGTATCTACTTCAGGTTCGGTCAAACTATTAGCTTTGAGTAAGACTAACATCGAAGCCCAGAGAAAAGTCTGTCCAGATTGAGCTAAATCAGCTTTTTCGGGTAATTCTTTTAAAAAACGATCGATAATCTCGATAACTTGCACATCCCAGGGGTCAATTTCACCAGTTTCGGCTAATTCAATTAATTTGGCGATCGCTATTTGTGCGGGAGTTGAATTCATAAAATCTCTAGACAGTTTGAACAGATGGATATAGACTGCTAAATAAAGATTATGACTTTTACAACCAAGAGAAGTCGAACTTTATACTAAATAACCAGAAAAAATTATGACCGTTGCTACAGCAAGCTTTCCCCTTGATCTAGGTGCATATAAAACCATTACCCTAGATCCTAGTCAAAAAACTCTCACTTCCGAACAAAAACAAGCCCTTCAGGCTAATATACAACTTTGTCGCGATGCGATCATCTTTTTTACCGCTACAGGTGCAGCTAGAGGTGTAGGAGGTCATACAGGTGGTCCTTATGACACAGTACCAGAAGTAATGATTCTCGATGCTCTGTTCAGAACTTCTCCTGATAAATTCGTCCCCATTTTCTTTGATGAAGCCGGACACAGAGTAGCGACTCAATACCTAATGGCAACTCTCCACGGGGAATTACCCGCAGAACGTCTGTTACGTTATCGTGAAGCCCACTCAGGATTACCTGGACACCCCGAATTAGGACTAACACCAGGGGTTAAATTCAGTTCAGGACGTTTAGGACATTTATGGCCCTATATTAACGGTGTAGCTCTAGCTAACCCTGGTAAAACCGTATTTTGTCTTGGTTCTGATGGTTCTCAACAAGAAGGTGATGACGCTGAGGCTGCTCGTCTATCCGTAGCCCAACAAATAAATGTTAAACTACTTATCGACGCTAATGACGTAACCATCGCGGGACATCCTTCGCAATATCTACCAGGTTATGACCTGAATAAAACCCTCTCAGGACACGGATTAAGCATTTTAGAAGGGGATGGAGAAGATATCGACGGTTTATATAGTCGTATTTGTGAAGCGATTAGCACCCCTGGACCTGTAGCTGTAATTAACCATCGTCCTATGTGCGTAGGTATCGAAGGTTTAGAAGGCTCAACCCATGGACACGACGTTATCTCCGTTAAATTGGCTTTACAATACTTAGAAAAACGTGGTTTAACCGCAGCGGTTGAATATCTCAATAGTATCGAAAAACCCAAACAAAGTTATACTTTTCTCGGCTCTAGTACAACTATGGGTTCTAACCGCAACGTCTTTGGGGACGCGGTAGTCTCGGTTTTAAGCAATTTGACTGAGTCAGAACGCAAAAATCAGGTACTCTGTGTAGATAGCGATTTAGAAGGTTCTTGTGGACTCAAACAAATCCGCGATGCGTTCCCTGAAATCTACGTCAGTGGTGGAATTATGGAAAGAGGTAACCTATCAGCAGCGGCTGGTTTTGGGATGGAAAAAGGTAAACAGGGTATCTTTGCTACCTTTAGCGCTTTCTTAGAAATGTGCATCTCTGAAATTACCATGGCGCGTTTAAACTTCTCTAACCTACTCTGTCATTTCTCCCACGCGGGAATCGATGATATGGCGGATAATACCTGTCACTTTGGTATTAATAATTTCTTCGCTGATAATGGTTTAGATGATGGTTACCCCACTAGCTTATATTTCCCCGCTGATGCTAATCAAATGAAAGCTTGTGTTAAAGCGGTTTTCTTTGACCCTGGTTTACGCTTTATCTTCTCTACACGTTCTAAAGTACCTAATATCCTCAATAGCGAGGGTAATGATTTCTTTGGTGATGATTATACCTTTGTTCCTGGTAAAGATGAAGTGATTCGCGAAGGAACAGCAGGTTATATCGTTAGCTTTGGGGATGGTTTATATCGTTCTCTAGATGCGGTAGAACGTCTTAAACAAGAGGGTATCGATATCGGTTTAATCAATAAACCTACTCTCAATGTTGTCGATGAAGAGATAATGACTAAAATTGGTCAATCTCCTCTAGTTGTGGTAGTAGAAGCCTTTAACCGTCGTACTGGTTTAGGTAGTCGTTTTGGCTCTTGGTTACTAGAACGTGGTTTTACACCTAAATTCGCTTATCTCGGTACTCATAAAGAGGGCTGCGGTGGACTTTGGGAACAATTCCCCCACCAAGGAATCGACCCCGAGGGAATCATGAGTAAGGTTAAAGAGTTACTCGGTTAATTAAGTCAGGGTGCGTTAAATTAACGCATCCTAATTTCTTTTAGATGATAATATAAAAATTAACCTCTAGGTTAAGTTATTTTATAATACTCATGCCCACATTTTTGCTTGAAATTGGTACAGAAGAATTACCCGCAGACTTTGTTAATAGTGCTCTACAACAATGGGAAGAATATATCCCTATTAGTCTCCAACAAGAATTATTAACCCCAGAAAGTATCAAAATTTACGGCTCGCCACGACGTCTCAGCGTACTGATTACAGGGTTAAATAGTAGCCAAGAAGATAGAGAGGAAGAAATAACAGGACCTGCAGTTCAAGCAGCTTTTAAAGATGGTCAACCTACAGCAGCAGCCATCGGATTTGCTCGTAAACAAGGGGTAGATGTTACTGCTCTCTCTACTAAACTTACCGATAAGGGAGAGTTTGTCTTTGTTCAGAAAAAAATAGTCGGTGCAGCGACGGCTACTTTGTTACAGCGTCTAATTCCTCAATGGATTGCTAAACTCCAAGGAAGACGTTTTATGCGTTGGTCTGACGGTGATTTACGTTTCCCTCGTCCGATTCGTAGTTTGATAGCTTTGTTAGATCAGGAATTATTACCTGTAGAATTGGTGAATGGTTCTCATACTCTCAAAAGCGATCGCCATAGTCAGGGACATCGAGTCTTACACCCAGAATCAGTAGTTATTAACAACGCTTCTGATTATCTAGATGCTCTTCAACAAGCTTATATAGAAGTTGACCCCCAAATAAGATATAATAAGATTACTGAACAAATTCAGTCTCAAGCAGCTAAATACAACGCTACAGCCATTTTATCAGAGGATTTACTCACAGAAGTAGTTAATCTGGTAGAATGGCCCACGGCTATTGTGGGTGAGTTTGAAGCAAAATTCCTCAGTTTACCTACAGAGGTAATCACTACGGTAATGGTAACCCATCAACGCTATTTTCCTTTACAAGATAGTCAGGGTAACCTCTTACCTCGGTTTATTACTATTAGTAATGGTGACCCTGATAAGTCAACGATTATTGCTTCGGGAAATGAACGGGTAATTAGGGCTAGATTAGCAGATGCTCAATTCTTTTATCAAGCAGATTGTGATGAACACCTCGAAAGTTATCTACCTCAGTTAGAAAACGTCACTTTTCAAGAAGAGTTAGGCTCAATGCGCGATAAGGTAGATCGCATTATGGAAATTAGCCAACTTCTCTGTGACCAATTACGACTCAATAATCAACAACGTAACGAAATCGAAAGTACCGCTATGTTGTGTAAAGCAGATTTAGTCACCCAAATGGTCTATGAATTTCCCGAGTTACAGGGAATTATGGGAGAAAAGTACGCTTTAGTTAGTGGTGAATCTCCAATAGTGGCTCAAGGTATCCGTGAACATTATCTCCCAAGAACCGCAGAAGATCAACTACCCCAATCTCTCACAGGACAAGTTGTGGGCATTAGCGATCGCCTTGATACCCTAGTTAATATCTTTGGGTTGGGTTTACTCCCGACTGGTTCTTCTGATCCTTTTGCCCTACGTCGTGCAGCTAATGGTATTATTTTAATTACTTGGTCTGCAGAATTTCCGATTGACTTACAGGATTTACTCACACAAATTGCTCATGATTTTGTCACCACTCATCCCGATAAACCCTCCCCTCTACCCCAACTAGAAGAATTTTTTAGTCAAAGAATTCGTACTCTCTTGCAGGATGAGTTAAATATTGACTATGATTTAGTTAACGCAGTCCTACCTGAAGGGGATAGGGAGTATTTAGAACGAGCTTTAAGTAATTTGTTAGATGTACGCGATCGCGCTGTTTTCCTACAACAAATACGCAATAATGGTTCACTAGCAGAAATTTATGAAACCGTTAACCGTTCTACCAAATTAGCTATCAAAGGAAACCTGGATACGAGTAGTCTAACAGCTAAATCTCTGATTAACCCCACCATCTTTGAGAAAAACTCAGAAACCGCTTTCTATCAAGCACTTGTAGAATTAGAACCAACTACAATTCAAGCTCAAAAAGAGCGCAATTACCAACTCTTGGTAGAAGCTTTAGCTAAAATTAACCCTATTGTTGCTAATTTTTTTGATGGGGAGGATAGTGTCTTAATTATGGCTCAAGATTCCGCCATTAGAGAGAATAGACTTAATTTACTAGGGTTATTGCGCAATCACACCAGAGTTTTAGCAGATTTTGGGGCGATCGTTAAAAGTTAACTAAGTAGGTAAGTAGGTAGTGCAGTATTTAATCTAGCCAAATCGAGCAATTAGCGCTTTCTAGCTTCAATATAGCATCACCATCAATGGTGAAGGCAACTGCCTGCAAAGCACGTAGCATAATATTACGTGCGCCGTTTACATCTCTTAATAATTGTGTACCACATTTAGGGCATTTAAATACTTTTGCTCCTCCTAATTTAGA